>NZ_DS989841.1:298767-329051 GCF_000155555.1 Coleofasciculus chthonoplastes PCC 7420 | reverse complement strand
TATTTGGTATCATGCGATCGCCTATATTAAACCCAAAGGAGGCGGTGGCATGAATCGATCCCTCCAAGTACGCCAAGAGTCTGCCGTGGCGAGTTCTGAAACAGCAGAGAGTTATGAAACGGTAGAAAGTTCAGATTCAGAAACAGAGGAGAGTGCCGATAATCCCTTTGAATTTGCCTAATTTGTCATTGGTCATTCGTCATTGGTTATTCGTCATTCATCCTGACTTTTCACGGTATGTGGCGTCTCTGTAGGGGCGGGTTTCACGACTATCTTTTCGGTTGCAACCAGATGTAACTAAACCCGCCCTGACTCAGGTGTCATTGGTCATTCGTCATTGGTCATTTGTCAGAGTTTGATGAAGCGGAATCTCGGTGATACTACTATCAGGCAGGGGTGTTAACCACTCCTGTAATTGATTTAGGGGATAACTTCCGCCACACAATAGCAGGTGATCTTGCTCTCGAATTTCGGCATTGCCATCGGGAAAGGGGATAAACTTCCCTTCTCGACGGATTGCCTGCACCTGAATCCCATATTGACGCCGCCAATGGAGTTGAGATAGGGTTTGCCCATGGGCGGGACTCTCTTCGGATACCAACACCCATTGACAGGGACTGCTGGTGGCAGGATTTGTCATTTCCCCCTCTGCCAATTTCTTAAAGGCAGACAGTTCATCGGGTTCACCCACTGCTAAAAGGTGATCACCTTCCTCCAAACTCACTCCAGCATCGGGATAATCGATTTCCTCACCCTCAGCCCGACGAATAGCCACCAAGCTAACCCCGGTTAAGCGGCGAATATCGGCTTGTTCTAACGTCATACCTGTCAGTGGAGAATTCTCTGGCAAATCATACCACTTACTATTCATCATCTCAGCCGCCGTTCGTAAATCGCGGGCAATTTGAGACTGAGGTTGTTCGGGGCGCAAATCCAGATAATGGGAACTGCGAATTTTTTCCATTTCCTGCTGAATCACCCAATTGGGTACACCAATTCCTGACATCAAATGCGTTGCTAACTCCAAAGATGCCTCAAACTCCGGTTGCACCACTTCTCGCGCCCCCAGTTGGTACAGCAGTTCGATCTCCCGATCCTTATTCGCCCGCACGACGATATCTAAATTGGGGTTTAATTCTAGCGATCGCTTCAAGCATAATCGGCTACTCATAGCGTCAGCCAAGACAATCACCATGGATCTGGCGCGTTCTACCCCAGCTTTATCCAAAACGTGTAAACTAGCCGCATTGCCGTAAACATAAGGAATTCCTGCGTCTCGTAATTGCCCAATTACCTGCTCTGACTGCTCAACCACTACGATAGGATAATCATGTTCTCGCATCAGTCGCACTAAATTGCTACCGCTGCTTCCATACCCACAAATCACCACATGGTCTTTTAGCTGTTGGCTATTCAGTGATACGGCTTTCGGAGTTTCCATCGGTTCAAAATACCGTTGTAAGGGCGGAAAATTCTCTAACCAGTTCAATGCCAAGGGTGTTAATCGTAAGAGAAACGGTGTCACAATTAACGTCACCGCCGTTGTCCCTAAAATCAATAGATACACCGGGCGAGGCACTAATCCCAACGTTTGTCCTTCACTGGCTAACACAAACGAGAATTCCCCAATTTGAGCTAACCCCAAACCTGCCAGAATTGCTGTTTTTAAGGGATAGCCAAAAATTTTGACAATTGGTGTTATAATTAAAGCTTTACCCACCGAAACCAGTAAAACCAATCCCAAAATTAATTCCAGGTTAGTCCACAGGAAAATCGGATCGATTAGCATCCCAATCGCCGCAAAAAATAGGGCGGCAAAGACATCCCGCAGGGGTTCGACATAAGTTAGGGTTTGATCGGCATATTCCACCTCAGAAATCATTAACCCCGCCACAAACGCCCCCATTTCAATCGAAAGTCCCAACTCTTCCGTCAATAGGGCAATTCCCATACATAAACTCACAACTCCGAGTAAAAATAACTCTCGGCTTTCGGTACGGGCAAGGAATCGTAATAACGAAGGAATCAACCATATTCCTACGGCTATGGCACCAGCCGCAAATAGACCAATTTTCAATAGGGCAAGTCCTACGGCTATACCAATCACTTCAGTGGGTTGGTCTAAAGCCGGGAGTACTGCTAACATTAATCCCAATGCCAAATCTTGCACCACCAAAATCCCCAGCATGACTTGCCCGTGGGAGGTTTCGGTTTCATTGCGTTCCATCAGACATTTGAGAACCACCGCCGTGGATGACAACGACAAAGTTGCCCCAAGAAACACCCCTTGGACGGGAGACATGACCCAACCCATGCCCAAAGAGACTAATGTGGTAACTAAAATAGTCAGTACCACTTGGAGTCCACCACCGCCCAGAGCAATCTTTTGCACTTTTCTCAGTTCCGCCAGGGAAAATTCCACCCCTAGGGCAAAAAGCAAAAATGCCACACCAAACTGAGCCAGGGTTTCAATTTGGATCACCTCTTTAATTAGACCCAAACCCGCCGGACCTACAATCATACCCCCGACGATATAGCCCAAGAGCGGGGGTTGACGGCATAAGGATGCCAAGAGTCCGCCAGCCGCTGCTGACGCCAGAACAGATACGAAGTCGATAATCAGTCGGAAGTCTTCTTGCACCGGTGCGTTATCAAAATTAAAGTGCTATATCCTTCTAGGATACAAATTTTCTTAAGATTTCCAACAATTTGTTAACCCCGGCAACATTCTGTGATAGAACACCTGGCTTGGAGTCAACGGGCGGATCGAGCCATTCCTCGTCACTCGGCGACCTTCCCCCTATTTATTTAGGGCTTGCTGCACAAGACCGAAACCCTTAACCATCAATGTAGGGTGGGTTAGGCGGAATTAAATCCAGGAAACAACCCGATAATTTGATATCCGCCGTAACCCACCAATAATTCTCAGATAGCATCAATGTAGGGTGGGTTAGGCGGAATTAAATCCAGGAAACAACCCGATAATGGGATATCCGCCGTAACCCACCAATAACGAACACCTTGCACCGTTAAAGCTTGGCGAATAGAATTCGCAGCTACACAAACAAAGTCCGCGTATGCGGACTTTTATTAAACTTGAATAAGTAAACTTTCTTTATCTAGCCCCAACCCTATCCTTTTAATCATCAAGTTGAGCTTGAATCCCTTGAATTTGAGACTCTAACCTATCACGCTGTTCCCTTTCAGGGCGAGTCATCGGCACCAAGGCTAATCCTTGTTGTAACAACACCCTCGCCCGGTCAAAATTACCATCAGCCACTTCTAATTCCGCTAAATCTACACAGGCGGGGAGATTAATATTCTGGTTCAGGGAGTTTTCAAAACAGGTGCGGGCTTCAGTCGGGTTCTGCATCGCATCTCGGTAGAAGCAGCCAAATTCATACCAGAAGCGACCATTTTTTTGATTGTCAAACTTAATCGCTTGCTGGAAATGTTTGATAGCTTGTTGGTAAACCTTCCGATTTTTCCTACTATGATTGTGACCTTGGGCTTGATAGCACCGCGCCATGTACCAGTGAGCAACGCAATGTTTGGGATTTTTCGTCAGGATAGGTTGCAGATAATCTATGGCGGTGTAGGGATCTGGGGGTTGGCGTAGTAGCAAGAGATAGACATAGTTTAATGAGGCGAAGTTAATTTCTTTCTGGAGATCATCGCCATACTGCCTCATCCGGAATTTAGCAGATTTGATGGTTCTCTGATAAATTTCATCGGCTTTATCTAACTCGCCATAGTCTCGAAAGAAGTTCGCCGCGTGAATAACGTTTTGCCACTTGTCTGTACGAAGTTGAGACTGGCTGAGAAAATCGGCTAATTTATAGCAGGTTTCATAATCTAAATTATCTCGGAAGTAGCCAAAAATAAGGCAGATAATAGTTGTATTGTCCGGGTACTGCTGCAAGGCAAGATTGACAGCTTCTTGAATTATTTGAGGTTGGGCATGGTGATATAGGACAGGTAAAAATGCAGTCCACAAAGATTGGTCTACTTGTGCTTGCTGACTAATCCATTGCCATTGCTGGATGATAATAGGTTCAATCTCGATGATGTCTTTGCCAGCCTTTCTAACTACAGCTAAGTAGCTTGTACGAACAGATGTATTATCAGGATGCAGTTGCAGCCAAGTAGTAGTTAGAGCGATCGCCTCCTGCTTCTGTGGAGGTGTCCCACACTGCTCAATCAGTGCCAGATATTTAGTGCGAACGGTATAATCATTTGGGTGCAGTTGCAGCCAAGTAGTAGTTAGAGCGATCGCCTCCTGCTTCTGTTGAGATGTCCCACACTGCTCAATCAGTGCCAGGTATTGTTTACGAACAGACCTATTAGAAAGATGCAGTTGCAGCCAAGTAGAAGTTAGAGCGATCGCCTCCTGTTTCTGTGGAGGTGTCCCACAATGCTCAATCAGTCCTAGGTAGTGTCTGCGAATTTCATGATCATCAGGATGCAGTTGTAGCCAAGTAGTAGTTAGAGCGATCGCCTCCTGCTGCTGTTGAGATGTCCCACACTGCTCAATCAGTACCAGGTATTGTCTACGAACAGATTTATCATCAGGATGTCGTTGCAGCCAAGAGGAAGTTTGAGCGATCGCGTTCTGCTTCTGTTGATATGTCCCACACTGCCCAATCAGTGCCAGATATTTTCTGCGAACTTCATAATCATCAGGATGCAGTTGCAGCCAAGAGGAAGTTAGAGAGATCGCCTCCTGCTTTTGTGGAGATCTCCCAAACTGCCCAATCAGTGCCAGATATTGAGTGCGAATAAATGTATCATCAGGATGCTGTTGCAACCAAGTAGAAGTTAGAGAGATCGCCTCCTGCTTCTGTTGAGATGTCCCAAACTGTCCAATCAGTGCCAGATATTTAGTGCGAACAGTAATATCATCAGGATGCAGTTGCAGCCAAGAGGAAGTTAGAGAGATCGCCTCCTGCTTCTGTGCAGGTGTCCCAGATTGCCTAATCAGTGCCAGGTATTGAGTACGAACATAAGAATCATCAGGATGCAGTTGCAGCCAATTAGTAGTTAGAGCGATCGCCTCCTGCTTTTGTGGAGATCTCCCAAACTGCCCAATCAGTGCCAGATATTGAGTGCGAATAAATGTATCATCAGGATGCTGTTGCAACCAAGTAGAAGTTAGAGAGATCGCCTCCTGCTTCTGTTGAGATGTCCCAAACTGTCCAATCAGTGCCAGATATTTAGTGCGAACAGTAATATCATCAGGATGCAGTTGCAGCCAAGAGGAAGTTAGAGCGATCGCCTCCTGCTTTTGTGGAGATCTCCCAAACTGCCCAATCAGTGCCAGATATTGAGTGCGAATAAATGTATCATCAGGATGCAGTTGCAGCCAAGTAGTAGTTAGAGCGATCGCCTCCTGCTTTTGTGGAGATCTCCCAAACTGCCCAATCAGTGCCAGATATTGAGTGCGAATAAATGTATCATCAGGATGCTGTTGCAACCAAGTAGAAGTTAGAGAGATCGCCTCCTGCTTCTGTTGAGATGTCCCAAACTGTCCAATCAGTGCCAGATATTTAGTGCGAACAGTAATATCATCAGGATGCAGTTGCAGCCAAGTAGTAGTTAGAGAGATCGCCTCCTGCTTTTGTGGAGATCTCCCAAACTGCCCAATCAGTGCCAGATATTGAGTGCGAATAAATGTATCATCAGGATGCAGTTGCAGCCAAGTAGTAGTTAGAGAGATCGCCTCCTGCTTTTGTGGAGATCTCCCAAACTGCCCAATCAGTGCTAGGTATTGAGTACGAACATTGATATCATCAGGATGCAGTTGCAGCCAAGTAGAAGTTAGAGCGATCGCCTCCTGCTTCTGTTGAGATGTCCCAAACTGTCCAATCAGTGCTAGGTATTTGGTGCGAACCCAGGAATCATCAGGATGCAGTTGCAACCAAGAAGAAGTTAGAGCGATCGCCTCCTGTTTCTGTGCAGGTGTCCCACAATGCTCAATCAGTCCTAGGTAGTGTCTGCGAATTTCATGATCATCAGGATGCAGTTGTAGCCAAGAGGAAGTTAGAGCGATCGCCTCCTGCTTCTGTTGAGATGTCCCAAACTGCCCAATCAGTGCTAGGTATTGAGTACGAACATGAGAATCATCAGGATGCTGTTGCAACCAAGTAGAAGTTAGAGCGATCGCCTTCTGCTTCTGTTGAGATGTCCCACACTGCTCAATCAGTGCTAGATATTGAGTACGAACGGTATAATCATCTGGGTTCAGTTGCAGCCAAGAAGAAGTTAGAGTGATCGCCTCCTGCTTTTGCTGATTTGTACCACGCTTTTTGATCAAAGACAGCCAATAAGTCCACTCCCACAGACTTTGCGGTTCAGTGGATAAAATTGCATCCAAGCAGCGATCGCGTTCCGACAGTAAACCCACAGCTTCATACATCTTTGACCATATAAACCACCCAGTAACCCCACTCTTATGCTGTAGAGATTGAATCTGGTTGGGATAGTCATCCAAAACCTGACGGACAAGAGTCACTTCACCACTCACCGCCAAAAGTCTCAGCCCGTCATACGCCCAGCGTTGATGAGTTTCTTTGGTTGCGTCTAAAGCCGGAATTGCCGCTCTTAAGTGGTCTGCTAATAAACTAGGAGAATAGGGTAAATTCTCGCCACGACTGCGACGGTACTTCACCGTCATCGCTGTTTGGGCAATGAGTTCGTGAATTGTCCTCAACCGCTCATATCCACCTCTAGAAATTTTTATAACCAAGCCCTTTAATTCGGCATCTCTGGCAAAGTCCACCACATCCCGCACCGCTTTTTTAGAATAATCCGGCAAACACAACGGCAACACTCCCGTAGATGTGAAAATGCCATATTGATAGAAACTGCAAATCACGCCAAAAACTTGATAAACCGGATAATCCTCATCACTGGGCAAACGCCTAATCACATCCGCCACAATTAAATCAAAGGGTTTCCCTTCCGATAGCTGTAACATCAGTACCAACATTGAAGGCGCAGCCATTAACTGTTTCCGTTCTGCTGCTGCCATTTTCTCTAATCGGGCTTTGGCTTCCCCATCTTCCTGACAAATCCGATCCAAAATTCGCTGTTTTTCCTGAGATTCTGGCGAGGGAGATAATTCTAAATCCAGGGATTCAATCCGATATCCCCGCAACCGTAACCTGTCCTGCTGATCTTCATTCAACCGCGTTGTGCCAATTACGGTTAGGGGAAACTGTAACTCATTATTATCCAATTCCTCCAGAATCGAATCATCCCGAAACACGTCATCGGCGATTAAATAAAAATGCTGATTAATTTGCTCAGAAAACTCCCATAATGGATCTAACCAGTAGGGTTCTTCTCGCTTTTTCTGTAAAACCACCCGATGTTGACCCGATAACTCATACGCCAACCATTGCATCAGCGCTGTTTTCCCCGCCCCCGGTTGTCCCCGAATCAGCAACAGGGAAATCCCCGAATAGTTTGCCAACGCTTCAGCCCGGGCGAAAACCTCCCCTTGTTGATCCCGATCAATATAATTCCCTTGGGTAATCAACGACCAATTTTTAGACACAGAGGGTAATTTCAGGATGCGCGTCTCTCCCCCACGCCGCTTATGAAAGAACTTCTGATCCAACAAATCAAACTCAGGCGGGACAACCTTCCGCACCTGTACCCAGGGATCGTTACCCTGGCGAGTTTGCGTCTGGCGTCGTTGGGTATCGCATTCTGCATCAAACCGAATCAGATTTTTCTGCTTGTCAGTCTCCCAGAGACGAATCGTTAGCTGCTGTGTCGAACCCTGCTGATTGTCTGGACGCTGAACAATCCCGAAAACCTCTAGAAACTTGATCGCTGATTCAACTTTGGCGTAAGTCAACCCACCCTCAGCCTGATCATTTTCGGTCAATTCCACCAGAGAGGGAATCGTACAAGTAACAAACAATCCCGGCGGATCAGTTTGAGGGCGAACAGTCAGAGGTTTCTTCGTGGAATTTTGCCTCTCTAAGGTTCCATCAGCGACATCCAGCAACGCCGCCAATATACGCTTGGCATTCTCCTGAACGATTCGACCTTTACTATACTCTGTCATGCGTTGAACCCAGGGAGTTCTGTAAAACTTGATAACAACTTCAGGAAAACCGGAGGTGTTTTCCCTAACCGGAAGTGATAGAACTCCAAACCTAGTCTTTATTCTAAAGCCTTTACCCCAAGCCTGTTGCTTGCGGCTATCAACCGAACGATTTCATCGAACTGTAGCGTTCAAGGTTCGGTTATGGGTTCAACCAAAAATTGTCGATGGATTCAACAGTTAATCCAGGGGTTCAAACACCTGAATTCCCACCGATGGCTAATGATCATCATCAAGTTACTGATTCCCTTCTTAATTGGATTGTATTATCCCAATCTGGCGTTATTGATTGAAGTGTTAATTTTAAGTTGGGAACTGTGGGATAGCTTAAGGTAAGCTGTTCGGCATTTAAACCATAATGTCAAGAATTGCAAAATCCTTGCCGTAGTGCGAGCATCTTGCTCGCTACATTGAGCATCTTGCTCGCTACCCATTCCCAATTTAAATGCATGACAGCTTAGTAGCGCGGCACAGTTTATTTGATGAATTAAGTGGGTGGACACAATTAAAGTTAACGGTTGAGATTAGGGAACAGGGAACAGGGAACAGGGAACAGTAAGGGTTTGAGGCTTGTTTACATGACTTAATCTAGTTAAGTTTATTTTCACCAACCTACTTAGATTCGGCTTGTAGTAGGGAACCTTAGCACTAGATTCCGTTGGGTTTCCTGTCGTCAACCCAACCTACAACCTATCCCACAATTTTAGCTGTGTCAGTCCAGTAGTAGCGCGGCACACCTAATTTTTAGATTAGCCTTACCTCCAGAAATCGTAGGGGCGCACGTCAGTGCGCCCGACAAAACCGTAAATTTTATTGTCTATTCCCATGAAGGACTATTGCCCATTGCCTATTCCCTGTTCCCTAATCTCAACCGTTAACTCTACTTTTGCCCCACTACTGATCTATCAATATCTATTTACCCCACCGCCAAAGGATTTAACCAGCGAATCATCTCTAATTTCAATCGATTTAAATCCCGATAAACCCCTTGCTTCATCCACTGACCGATCGCATCGAATGGTGTAAAGGAATCTCCCGTTTTCCAATTGACATCTTGTCCCAACGGTGTTAGATGATTTCCCGGTAGCATTTGTAGCACAACCATATTCGGAAATCGCTGTTGCAGCACAGGGGATAGGATTGCCGTTTGGTCTATCTCGTCCTTGATAAATTTAATCAGTAAATTGCGGCGGATGGCATATTGCTGGGCAATCAGGTCGTTAGTTTCTTGAGGTGAAGGCGTAAATTCAACATCAAAGGCTGGCTTGATATTCAACTGCTTGAGGAATGTCAACTGATCCAGCATATTGAACTGTTCCAGAAACGGAATCGCCTGTTTCGCTGGATAGTTGTTGAAGGAAATCAAAATATTACCCGCCCGTTCCACGGAAAACAAACTGCCAATCAGCAGATGCAGTTTGCACCCCATGCTATGTCCCACACCGTAGATCGGTAAATACTGTTTCCTGAGTAGTCTTGTGGCTTTGAGGCGATCGAGGGTCGTCTCAAAACGGTTGAGGACTTCGCGGGCGATCGCAACGTGATCTAAGGTATTGAGAAACGGCGTCGCCACGACCAAATAACCCTGACGCCCTAATTGCTCAAGTAGCCAACGGTAGGTGACTTGGGGTGCAGCCGCAATAAACGCCCCACCCAAAAAATGCACGATGCCAACGGGACGAGACGGAATTAAAACCCAGCTACCAGATAGTTCTTGCCAGTCCATAGGAAGAGAGGGAAGTTCTTATATTTTTATATTGTGACGTACTCTCGGCTAGTTGGCGCTGCATACATCATGTCCGGTTAAATACCTATACCCAGTTGCGTTCTAACGTGTCATGGGACAGCGTTGCCAAGAATCTCAGCGATATCATTGAGTTTGATTTATATATTTAATGAGAAATTGCTATCGGATAATGATTCCATAATTGGATCAAGTCTGTAAACTGTTAGATAAGCTTTTTGTCCCTGATTAGGCATATCCCTTAGCAATCATGATTAAATCCAAACTGCTTTTAACAAGTCTCCTGTCTACCGTAACCGTTACAGGTAGCCTATTCCTGGCAACGATTAGCCCCACTCAAGCCTTCCCTTGTTCGTTTGGCAAAAAGGGTGTTTCCCAAAGTGCTTCTGGAGAATCTCCTAGTCTCGTTGGCGATAAAATCAACTTCTACAAAAAATTCGGCATTGCTGGTGTTGGTATCGCCGCCGTAGCCGGAGGGTTAGTCGCTGTGAAAAAATTTAAAGCTGATCATAACCAACCTACTGAAGCGATTATCACAGAGACACCCTCATCAAAAGTCTTTGAACCCTATAACTTTGCTATCCCTGTTCCTCCAGAAGCGTTAGCTGCTTCAACTCCTGAAGCCGAGGAGTCTGATCAGGATCTGACCTCCGTAAGCTAATTCAACTGACTGAATGTTAGTAAGGTGGGCAAGAGCGATAGACTAATTAACTCGGTTCATCAGCCTTGCTCACCCTAGAGTTTCCTTAGAGGTATGACTCACCTCCCAGATAGATATGACGGGTTAATCGCACTAGAGAAATAATGCAAAATTTGCGCGAGTTGATACCCTAGAGGTGTTGACCAACTCCAAGGAAAATAAATATGGCACAAGCGAAAGTGGGTGATACCGTCAAAATTCACTACACCGGTAAATTAAAGGACGGTACGGTTTTTGATTCTTCCCTGAGTCGCGAACCGATAGAATTCACCATTGATGCTGGACAGGTCATTCCAGGTTTCGAGCAAGCCGTTGTGGGTATGACGCCTGGGGATTCCAAAACCGAAATGATTCCCATGGATAAAGCTTACGGTCCCCATCGTTCCGAAATGGTACTGGAGGTGACACGAGACAAAATGCCCCCAGACTTGAATCCTGAAATCGGTCAGCAATTACAAATTCAACAACCTAACGGGCGAGTTATTCCAGTGGTGATTACCGATGTCACCGACTCGAATGTGAGATTAGATGCCAATCATCCTCTAGCAGGACAAGACTTAACCTTTGATATTGAGTTAGTGGACATTTCTTGATCCAGGATTGTCTCAAACAAGAGAGGGAGGAGAGAGTGCCTTGGAAATTGATCAGCACAACTGATGCGGCACTCTCTCTTTCTGGGAGTGGGTGAGTCACTTTTTCGATCAACATCCGCTAAGAACCCGACATTCCCCCCACACTAAAACTCGTCATTTCCCAAATTGCCCCACGTCGCTGCAAATCAAACTGGTTGGTTTCAGAGAGTCCCTCATTCTCTCCAAATCGAGCGTTCTCTACGTGGGTAATCTTCAGATCAACTTCCGTGAGATTGGTATTACTCAGATTGCTATAGCTTAAGTTTGCCCGATTCAAAGTAGCCTGAGTCAGATTAGCACCACTCAGATTAACACCAAACAGATCAGCACCACTCAGATCAGCACCCACCATAATGGCTTCCTTTAGGATGGCTCCAAATAAGTTCGCACTACTTAAGTTAGCTCGGCTGAGATTAACTTGAGTGAGATTAACTCGGCTGAGATTAACATCCGCTAAGTCAGCATCCATGAGGTTCGCCTCAATCAAAGTCGCGCCTCTGAGATCGGCATGCATCAAGAAAGTGCGGCTCAGGTTAGCTGCATTTAAATTGACCGGAAAATAGGGTCTCAAGCCTCGCCCTTGTAGGGCGACTTTTTGTCCTTGATCTTCAGTTTTCGGATCAATTCTCTCAATACGTTATTTTGCGTCCTTTCCGTTTGGGCGCAATACTGCTTTAGCTGCTCAAACTCAGCGTCAGAGCATCTGATCAACACTTGTTTCATCTGGCTAAAAGCGATATCACTATGATATCATAGTAACATGAAGAGCCGATATCAGTTCCGAATCTATCCCACCCCTGGTCAGCGTCAATCACTGGCGCGGCTATTCGGGTGTGTACGGGTGGTTTGGAATGATGCTCTCTTCTTGTGCAAGCAGTCGGAGAAGCTGCCTAAAAATAGTGAACTCCAGAAGCTGTGCATTACTCAGGCTAAGAAGACTGAATCTAGAGAGTGGCTAAATCAAGTTAGCAATATCCCTTTACAGCAATCGATTGCTGATTTAGGAGTAGCTTTCAAAAACTTCTTTCAATCTCGCTCTGGTAAGCGTAAGGGACCCAAGGTAAACCCACCTAAATTTAAATCGCGCCGTTCTAAACAAACAGCAAGATTCAGAAAAGGAGGGTTTAAAGTTAAGACCTCTAAGGTCTATCTAGCTAAGATTGGAGATATCAAAGTCAATTGGTCGCGTCCTCTGCCATCTGAACCGAGTTCGGTCACGGTTATTAAGGACTGCGCTGGTAGATATTTCCTCAGTTTTGTTGTTGAGGGTAGGGTTCCGGAAATTAAACCACCCAAGAACCCATCCATCGGAATTGATTTAGGGCTAAAAACGTTTGCCTCTTGTAGCAACGGCGAAAAAATTAATAGCCCGGACTACTCTCGCCTTTACCGCAAGTTAAAACGCTGCCAACGACGGTTAGCAAAGCGGCAAAAGGGCAGTAAACGGCGGGAACGGATGCGGGTTAAAGTAGCCAAGCTTAACGCCCAGATACGGGATAAGCGCAAGGACTTTCTGCATAAGCTGTCCACTAAGGTGATAGACGAGAACCAAGTCATTGCCTTGGAGGGCTTAAACGTTGGCGGTATGCTCAAAAACCGCAAATTATCACGGGCAATTAGCCAAGCTGGATGGTATGAATTCCGGTCGTTGTGTGAGGGTAAAGCCTGCAAGCACAATCGGGATTTTAGAGTCATCGACCGATGGGAACCCACCAGTCAAGTTTGTTCTGAGTGTGGTTACCGATGGGGCAAGTTGGACTTGTCGGTCAGAACGATTGTCTGTGTCAATTGCGGCGTAGAACACGACCGAGACGATAATGCCTCGGTCAACATTGAGCAAGCTGGACTTAAGGCGATGCTTCGAGCTTGTCGAGAAGTCGGGGTAGGGCATACCCACGACTATAAACGGACGGGGAGCACGTGTAAGACCTCGGATGAGGCAGTGTGTGGTGAGCCGTCAACCCACCGAGAGTACGTGCAGTTAAAGCTGTTCGACGCTTTTGGGAATCACCGTCCTTGTAGGGCGGTGAGGATGTCAAACCGCTTAAGTTAGCTTGTTTCAGGTTAGCGCCACTGAAGTTGATATCATGTCCCTACGATTGCCCATAATTGCAATGCTGCAATAACAGGGGTTTCAGGCGTTTTTATTAGGGGTGTTTGACCGGACATGATATGACTCGGCTAAGATCCGTGTTGCTTAAATTGGCGTCAATCAATTGAGTACCCCTGAGATCAGCACCACTCAAATCAGCACCAATCAAGTCAGCACCGTTAAGCTCAGCACCGATGAGATTGATCTTCCTGAGATTAGCACCCTGAAAATTCCGTTCCCTGGCTAGATAACGCCGCAGGAGTTCGTTAGTATCCATAATGTTTGGGGAAAACTGGAGTTGTACTATCAATGTCCCAAGGATTTCCCCAAGCATTGTGATGGGTGCTACCCCTCACCCCCACTAGAGTAAAATGTGATATGAGTTACTCAATCAGGCAAAAATTCATCAAATCTTTACACGCTTTTCATCATAGCTAAACATAAAAAGCCGTTCGGGGGTGCAAACTAGGTAAGTAAGGGAGCTTAAACGCATTCCAACGTGGTCGTTATTCTCCTGTTTAGTGTTTAGGTTGTTTGGGAATCCCCTAGCGGTGTCTTCGAGGCTCACCTAGGGGGTTTTTTTTGGGGATTTTATAGCTGTTGCCATGGTGGCAAGGTGTTCACCAGGCAATCACAGTCCTTGATTTCGGACTATGCCACGGTAGGGGAAACTAAAAAAGCCTCACCATTTGACTGAGAATACCGCAAGTAGAGCCTTATGCATTGAGTTCCGTTAATATTTATTAAGGATGCAAGTCATCCTGTTTCTCGAAGAAAGTCACTCAGGTTGTGCCGCTTATACTCCGAGCAGGAGAGAGGTTTGGAGAGATGTTTTCCAGATCCCGTGAAAAGTAAGCTTATACTCTTCTGCTTTTGGTCAGAATCCGCCCAACCCAACATTTTGTTTCGTTCATGAATGGTAACTCAATCCCAAACGACCAACCCGGCTGGTCACTTGATGAACGTGATCCCCAAACCATCCAATCTTTCATGCCCTTATGGGGATGGTTTTACCACTACTACTTTCGGGTGAAAACCGATGGCTGGCATCACATTCCCGATGAGGATAACGCCTTATTTGTGGGGTCTCACAATGGCGGACTCGTCGCACCGGATATGATCATGGTCATGTATGACTGGTTTCGGCGTTTTGGTACCGAACGTCCGGTTTATGGTCTGATGCACCCCAATGGCTGGAAAATTGACCCAAACACAGCACGACTAGCGGCTAAGACGGGGGCAATCAGGACTCATCCCAAAATGGCGATCGCGGCTTTGCGTCGAGGTGCTAGTGTCCTTGTCTACCCTGGGGGGGCACAGGATGTCTTTCGTCCCCATACCATGCGGAATAAAATCCATTTGGCGGGTCGTCAAGGGTTTATTAAGCTGGCATTACGGGAAGGTGTGCCGATTATACCCGTTATTTCTCACGGCGCTCATGATACATTGATTGTCTTGGCTGATTTTTACGACCAGATTCGACAATTGCACGATTGGGGACTTTTCCCGTGGTTATTTGGTCTTGATCCGGAAGTGTTTCCCATCTACTTAGGTTTACCCTGGGGATTAGCGATTGGACCTTTACCCAATATTCCCTTGCCTGTCCAAATTTACACTCGTGTTTGTGCGCCGATTGTCTTTGAATGGTATGGTCGGGATGCAGCTAGCGATCGCGAATATGTCAATGCTTGCTATGAAAAAGTCTGTACTCAGATGCAATGGGAACTGGACTGTTTAGTTAACTTTGCGAGGGGGTTTGGGGGAGCTATAAGTCCCACGCTGTAATCTTTGATGAGCGCGTTGGGATACTTCGACAAGCTCAGTAACAAGATGGACTCCCCCAAAATACGCTCAAAATAAGCATTTACTATAACTTGTCATTACATGATGCTTGGGATTTTTTCCGAAATCGGGGTATGGATTTCCCAGGTTCAAGCGAAAAGACTATCAGTACAAATTGGCTAATAAACTCTGCGACATGGCGGGAACTATCTTCTTAGAGGATATTGATTTCCGAACTATGGCGAAAGGTTTCTAGGCAAACATACAGTTGACGCTGGTTTTGGTCAGTTTAGAGATATTCTTTATTATGTGGGCAAGCAACGCGGTGTTTATATTGCTGAACTTGACATGGTATTGAGTTGAGGATAGTACCTTGAGTAATTCTAGCGATCAGTCTCCATCCGTCTCTCGTCAGGATTTGGATTACTGGTTAGAGCGTCAGACCGAATACCAACGGACTCTTAATGTCATCGAATCAAGAGGAGAAAACAGTGAAAGTGTGTGGAAACTGAGAGGTAAGCTCGAAGCTGTAGGAGAAACGATCACTTACCTACAACGGAAGCTCAATAAAGTCTAGAGCATTGGTTTATTAATCGCAGTTGGTGGGCAAAACAGCCAGGGGATTCTCCTGGGCAAAAACCCAGTGATACTATCACTGGGTTAACAAGGGCTGCTGTAATAACTGAAGAAGATGTCGTCAGCTAGTATATTATTGACTCAACGTTAAGTCTTGTTTATTCGCAGATTAAAATTCAAAATTAAAAAACTTCAAAAGTCAGTCATCAAAAATTACTGATTATAACAATTAACATGATATGACTGGATCTGTCACTATTACAGAAAAAATCCTCGCTATCCATCATAAAGATGTCAGCGAGGGAAGATGTCACTAAATTTAGCGGAGACAAATTTGAGGTCGTTCCAGACGCGCTATCATACCATGCTGTCTGGAACGGAGTTATTTAACGAACTACGCCCTGTTGAGAAGCAACTTCCATGGGCTTCATCAGGTAGAGTCTCAGGAACTGCCAGCCATTAGAGACATAGTAGGGCAGCTTCTTGAAAAATTGCACGAACTTTGGACTGTTGGAGTTAGCAATTTCCGTCAACTTTTCGTTATTTCCAATACAGAGTTCTAGACGTTCGTAGAACTTAGGATGTTCCACATCTAAAATTACTGGAAATACCCGCGCCGCCGTTTCGTTGGTCTTCTGAATCACATGCTTATCATACTCGCGGGCATCTAAACCAATCGACTGATAGAAACCAGACCGTTGGATGTCATTTAGATACATTGTCGCAAATACTGAGAGCAAGAAGAAGCGAGACCATAACTTCGCCTGCCAATCATTTAACATTTGCGGCTGGGCTTTCATGATCGCATCAAAGAAATCCCCATGACGATTTTCGTCCTGACACCAGTTTTCAAAGAACCGGAAGATGGGGTAAATGCGGTCTTCAGGATGGGCTTCAAAATGGCGATAAATGGTGATATACCGCCAGTAGCCAATCTTCTCCGACAAATAGGTAGCGTAGAAGATAAACTTCGGCTGGAAGAAGGTGTACTTCTTATTCTTGGTCAAAAATCCCAAATCCAATGCCAGATTGAAATCTGACATCGCCTTGTTCAGAAAACCAGCATGACGTGCTTCATCACGAGACATCAGGGTGAAACACTCTGCCAGCACCGGACTTTTATCTTTGATCCGACGACCCAATTCTTTGTACAGTAAAAATCCAGAGAATTCTGCTGTACAGGAACGCTCCAGAAATTCCACAAACAAGCGGCGGGTTTCACCGTCGATATGCTCCCAAGACTGCTCAAACTCAGCGTCCCGGACGAAGTGGTGGCGATTGTAGTCCGCACGGAACTCTTCTAGAATCGCCAATAGCTCATCCTCATTCGGCGAGATGTCCATCTGCGCCATCGCTTCAAAGTCTGTCGTGTAGAACCGAGGCGTCAGAATGGTCTCCTTCGCCGGGGATTTAACGCCAGGTCTGATTTCTTCAAAGCTAGGTTTTTTAAGGGTATCTACCATAGTTGGTTGTACTTGTTATCTCTTACTTACGATTTTGGACTTGAGAATATGGCAATTGGGGGGTGACTCGACCCGCGCCGATTTTTTAGAGCTGCATATTGAGTCTACCAAGGTCTTGGGTGAGTGCAAAATCCAGTTAAGGTTAAAATTTGTAAATTTGCTTAACCTTTCTTCATGTTTACCAGGGAACAGGTAAGGTAGAGCATCTTATGGTAGAGACGTTGCAGGCAACGTCTCTACAACAGTTCGGCTTTTGCCAAAAGGGACATGACTATCGCCATGCCCCTAATTAATTAAATCAAAGACGGTTTAGTACGGAAGTCCTAAGCCGTTAAGCATCTTCAGCTTCAACGCGACCGTAAAAGATCCCGCGAATCAAGACTTCTTCAGGTTCTTCTTCGGCACCTAAGTCAGTATCAGCCGTCTGTTCGCTCTCAAAGGTACCAGCAATTTCACCGGTGAAGCTATCCACCTTAGACACCTGTAGAGACATCTCACCGGATCGGGTCTCTACGCGCTTAACGTTAGCGCGAACGAATTCCTCTTCATCCGCTTTGGAAGGCAGCGCGATCGCATTATCATAACCAGATGCTACACCACGACCTTTGGGATCGAGGAACACAGCACCTCGATAAGACGGAACCTTAAATTCCCCTTCAAAGTCAGTAGACGTATTCACGCTTGTCATGTTTGGCTGACTTGTGGCAACCAAACTTTTAATTGTGAACATGAAGGGAACTTGTTCGCCTCCAGGTAGCTGTACTGTAATCGCTTGAAAGTCAATACCATCCTCTTCAGTAAAGATAAGGCTGCCATTTTCTCCAAAATTCAAGGAACCTTCAACTTGATCTAGGCTAGAGGTAGCCCGGGTCAATAACTTACCTGGGATATATTCTGCCTCTCTACGCTTATTTGTCGGTTCTTCCTTGACAAAGAAGCTGGTTGGCTGTAAACACAGCTCGACAATTCGATAGGACTTATCAGACTCAATGGGAATAGAACCACGAGTTGTTTCTGAGAGCTGGGGACATAAATTCGCTAAGCCCGTATTTCTAATCTGGTCGTAGGTCAATTGATCAGGACTAGTCGCTGTTGCTTCTGAACAAGCCGTTAACACCCCCAGACACAATGCCAAAAAGGCAACAATCAATGCGCGATACCTCATGGTCAACCTCAATCGTCAATCTCTAAAACAAGAAAAATTTTTTTATGGTGATTAGTTAGTGAATCAGGCTGTGGTTTATATAAATAAAACCGCAACTATCCTTACCATATCAACGAAAGTCACCCTAAATTCACTCCACCTTAAATGAAATGCGGCAAAGGGGCGGACGAGGAGAACCCGGAGGGTCAGCGTCCGATAGCGAAGCAGGTGGGCAACGCCCGACGAAATTGCCGCACTGGGATTACTCCCATGGTCAACAGGCTTTGAAGAGCCTACACCTGATCCTGCGATTAGGTGTGCGGTCGTTGACACCATGGTATAGTTTTGGTCACACGCTGGTTATCGGTGATCGCTTAGTAGATCGAACGGTGGCTTACTAAAGCCTTGTTCCCTACAGGATGCCGAAAGCGTGAACCTTAGCTTTTCTCTAGCATTGTACACGGGAAGCGACACTTTTACGCTTTCAATCAAGCAGGTGGCAAGAAACAACGAAGATTGACAGGGGTAGGATGAATTTTAGTGATGAGTTAGATGCTCAGGATCTACAGGTCAAATTACAAGCTCTAAGGACGGAGATTTGGGCGTTAGCCGATAAGCATAAAGGGGATACATTAACACTGCTGGCTCTGCTGCGGACGCTGGAAGAGGCGCACCGCGAGATCCGAGATGGTCTATTTCAAGACTCGTTACCCGACAATCGACAAACCCTGTATGCGCTGCTTAAAGATATTGAAGAATTAGGGGGTTGGCCTTATGTGGCACGGATGAAGCTGCGATCGCTGCTGACAAATTTCCCGGAAGCAGCCATCTCTGAGATTCAACAACCCTAACGCGAGCTAGCGCTTGCCAACCCAATCTAGTCACGCCAGACGTTGGCTCAGGCAGGGTAAAGTTAGGATCGTCTATAACGACTTAGAATGCTTTGCTAATGAGATGAAAACAAGTTTTCTCCCTCTGCCAATTCATCTCACCGCTTGCGGAGCGAGATTACGGCGGGAAACGTCTTGGAGATTAGGTTAAACGATGTTGCGCCAACAAGACAGTTGGCGCAACAGGTGCTAAGATCCAGCCGTCAGTCTTAGCACTTTATCTTATTATTCTTATTTTTGAGCAGGGACTATGAATGAAATTAAGTTTGGCACAGACGGCTGGCGAGGTGTGATCGCCGCCGATTTTACTTTTGAGCGTGTGGCGTTAGTCGCAACAGCCGCTACTCAAGTTCTGGCTGAGTGTTATGGCAAAACCAGCGGTAGCCGGACTGTGGTGGTGGGTTATGATCGGCGCTTTATGGCAGAAACCTTTGCCAAAAAGACGGCGGAGGTTGTCCAATCCCTGGGATTTGATGTGTTGCTTTCTGAAAGTTACGCGCCCACTCCGGCATTTAGCTGGGCAGCAAATAACCAGAATGCTCTAGGTGCTTTGGTTCTAACGGCTAGCCATAACCCAGCCAGTTATCTGGGATTAAAAGTGAAGGGGGCATTTGGGGGATCAGTTCCGCCAGAAATTACCCAAAAAATTGAAGCCAAACTCGCTCAACCCCCAACCTCAGCGCCAACGCCAGGTAAAATCCAATCCTTTGATCCTTGGTCAAGTTATTGTGATGCGCTGCGATCAAAAATAAATTTGGCGAGTATTCAGAACCTGATTAGCCAAGGTAAATTGACTGTCTTTGCCGATGTCATGCATGGCGCAGCCGCAGGGGGCTTGAGCAAAATTTTAAATGTACCGATTCAGGAACTCAATAGCTCCCGTGATCCCTTATTTGGTGGCGGTGCGCCGGAACCTTTGCCCCGTTATCTGTCTCAACTCTTTCGCCAAATCCGTACCCACCGACGGCAAACTGAGGGTACATTACGGGTAGGATTGGTCTTTGACGGAGATAGCGATCGCATCGCAGCAGTGGATGGACAAGGCAATTTCCTCAGTTCTCAAATTCTGATCCCGATTCTGATTGAACATTTAGCATCCCGGCGGCAAGAGACAGGGGAAGTGGTAAAAACGATTAGTGGTTCGGATTTAATTCCCCAAATTGCCCAGCTTTATCAATTGCCCCTCCACGAAACCCCCATTGGGTACAAATATATTGCCGATCGCATGCTATCTACCCAAGTCTTGCTCGGAGGTGAAGAATCTGGTGGAATTGGGTATGGGACACATATCCCAGAACGCGATGCCTTACTCTCTGCCCTATATCTGTTGGAAGCGATCGCGGAATCGGGTATGGATTTAAGCCAACTTTACCAAAGCTTACAAGAGCAAGTTGGCTATACCTCAGTCTATGACCGCATTGATTTACATCTAGCGGGAATGGATGAGCGATCGCGTCTACTCAACCAACTGCAAACCCAACCCCCCACTGAGATTAATGGTCAAGCCGTTGTTGATTGTTTAACCATCGATGGGTATAAATTTCGGTTAGCTGATGGTAGCTGGTTATTGATTCGTTTCAGTGGTACCGAACCCGTCTTACGCCTTTACTGTGAAGCTTCGACTCCAGAACAAGTTCGTCAAACTCTCAATTGGGCAAAAGATTGGGCAAATAGAAATCAGGGATGAGGAAGCAGAGGGAGATAGGGAAGATGGGGGTGATGGGAAAATTGTGTAGGGGCGGGTTTCACAACTATCTTTTCGGTTACACCCAGATGTAACTAAACCCGCCCTGACTAAATGACAAAGGACGAATGACAAATGACAAATGACAAATGACCAAATTAATTGTTGCTACTGGAAATCCCGGTAAATTGCGGGAGATGGAGGCATATCTTGAGGATTTACCCTGGGAATTGCAGCTTAAGCCACCGGAAATCGAGATTGAGGAAACAGGCGATACTTTTACAGCAAATGCTCGTCTCAAGGCGTTAGGTGTCGCCCAAGCTACGGGTGAATGGTCAATCGCCGATGATTCCGGTTTACAAGTAGACGCTTTAAATGGAGCACCGGGGATTTATTCTGCACGCTATGGCAAAACCGATGCAGAACGGATTCAGCGGTTGCTATCTGAATTAGGAGATACGTCTAATCGGGGGGCGCAGTTTGTTTGTGCGATCGCGATCGTTCGTCCTAATGGCACAATCGCCTTAGAAGTGGAGGGCGTGTGCCGAGGTGAAATTCTTAAGGCTCCCTTGGGTACAGGTGGCTTTGGCTACGATCCGATTTTTTACGTGCCAGAACAGAGATTAACCTTTGCCCAAATGACTCCGGAACTGAAGCGACGCTACAGTCACCGGGGCAAAGCCTTTGAATTACTCCTCCCCCAGTTCAATCAACTCTTATGAATTATGAATTAGAAACCTTAATTTTTAATCCATAATTCATAAGGTAATTTAAACAGCTTCCAGATTCCGTTCACCTGTCCTGATCCGGACAATTTCCTCAACGGGACTGATGAAGATTTTTCCGTCGCCAATTTCACCCGTGCGAGCAGCAGCAATAACTTTTTCTACTACCATATCGACTTGGGCATCTTCGACGACAATCTCCACTTTGAGCTTTTGTAGGAACTCAACGGTGTATTCAGAACCTCGATAGCGTTCGGTTTGACCTTTTTGGCGTCCAAATCCCCGAACTTCCGAAACCGTCATCCCGACGATTCCAGCGTTGACCAAGGCGATTTTAACTTCATCAAGCTTAAAGGGTCGAATAATCGCTTCTACCTTTTTCAAGATTCTAGCTCCTCACTTACGTTTCTTTATTTATATGTATCAGACCAGTATGACACGATGAACTACGGCGACTTACTTCGTTGAAGTCGCTGTTTCTGACGTTTCTTCGCCCCTAGTTGCTTCATACTTCCGTATCGCGATTTAGTTTTACACTCCCATCAATAAATTTTTTGTAACATTAAATACAGTTATTTAGAGTGTCGTATGCATTGCCCGTCGCCAATCGCCAATTCCCAGACGGTCAACACTCGATCAGGGCAGGGTGAAACTCGCCCCGACAAACTATGCCTTCAGTCGTCAAGGGTCAAAACTCTCGCACTTCCCCAATCCTCAGGCTACGGTGGTCGATCGCCAAACTTTTAATTAAAATGAAAATATATCACAGGGGGCCTTAATGGTTTCGACGTGTTGGTGAAAGCCAACCCGTGATACAGGTCGAGAGTGAGTCTTCTCTCGTAAATCCCGGACTCAAACAAAAGTAACTGCGAACAACATCGTTCCTTTTGCTCGTAAGGCAGCTCCTGTAGCCGCTTAAACACCTCTTATAGGTTCGAGCGTTCTTAGTCTGACTCCGTTAAGGGCTAAGGACACAACCCCAACGGATGCGCTAGTTAGCTGTCTTTGGTCGGCTGGTTAGCAAAGACCTAACCAAAGCATCCCACCATCCGGGATAATGGATGGTTCCCGCCCTGAGGATGAGAAGGGCTAAACCTGTGAATGATCGGTAGGTAAATACCCAATGCGGACACGGGTTCAATTCCCGTAGGCTCCATTCCTAAATTCAATTTTCAGATGCAATAAGACCCCTTCATCTAGCATGAAGGGGTTTTTATCATTGATCATACGTTGATTAGTTTGCCATAATTCATACCAAATCTGCTTCGTTAACCTCTTATATCACCGGGGTGCTGTTTCCTGGAAGCCATCTGCCATCTGCCATCTGCCTTGTCCTTACCAAAAAGGAAATAGTTAACCCGGATTTAGTATCAGATTATCCGGATGAATGCCTTGATGACAGAAAAAGGTAATCAAACGCCTTCGGTGCCCTTATCAATTTATTAACAATTGTTGCGGGTCAGATGAATGAACTCCAAACTCCGGCTTTGGTGTTCATTCAATAATGTTGGAGGTAAGGATGCTAGGATTTGACCGCCCAAACGGAGTAGGGAATTCATCCTATCCAACCGAATCCCTTACTCTGGAGTACCTCATCCTTAAATATGTAAACAACAACGAGCAAGAGCAAGTTATGGTAATGCAACCTACGTATGGTAATGGTTTTATCGATAGCTCAACCATTGAACTTTCTCAGGAAGGATTGCGGTCTATTCTGAATCAGATTGAGGCGGAACTCATCGATAGTGAAGTTTACCGCCGCACCATGGCTGGGTTACAAACGATGTTAGGGGAAGCCTCAAGCAACGCCCATATTCTGGTCAAGGCGGTGGGGCGAGAAGCCGTAAGGTTGACATTTCAGGAATTTGCTAGACAGTATAAGGTTGTTCCTGTGACTCCTGTGGCTTCTGACGGAATGAATCAACCGACAGAAACCGAAGAGGAGGAGTTGGAGATTCCCGAAACTGAAGAGACGGAATGTCCCATTGGCTCTAAAGAAACGATGTCCCATAGAGTTGAGACAAACTTATCGCCCAGTTTAGCAGATCGAGAGATTGGGGAAACTCAGTCGCGTAAAAAACTCACTAAAGCAGAATTAGCCGCCCAAAAGCTTTCCCTAGAACGGGAAGAGATGTTGCAGCAAATTGGTCAACAACTGCGACGAGCGCGTAAATCCCGTTCTTTGAGTCTTCAGCAACTACATCGCCAAACCTTAGTCCCCATTCATCAAATTGAAGCATTAGAAACGGGTAGTCTGGCTCAGCTACCAGAGGATATTTATATTCGTGGTTTTATTCGCCGACTTGGTTATGCTCTAGGGTTAGATGGTGTAGGGTTAGCCTTGTCTTTGCCGGAAATTGATCCGGTCAAGTCTGTGATTCCTTCCTGGTATAAAGATCCAGTCGCGACAGGGTTTCACCTTAAATCTGTTCATTTATATCTAGGTTACGCCACGTTGATTGCAGGAGCAGTGGGAGGACTTAACTGGATGTCGAATCAACAATCTGTACCACAAAATACAGCGGAACCTGAACCTGTTCCTTCTGGTCAAAACTCTGTTTCTCCAAAAGCTGAAACTAACAAATCTACCCATAAGCCTGGGATTAAATCGAGTCAAACTGGTGTACAAGCAGGGGATGATATTGCTCCTCCTGAGGCATTTCCGTTTTAAGGAGATGGGGAAGATGAGGGAGATGAGGGAGATGGGGAAGATGAGGAAGATGAGGGAGATGAGGGAGAGAATAAATTTTTCGGCGGAACCATGAACAATTAACAAAGGACGAATGACGTAGCTTGCTTCTCGATGAAAGCGAGTATGACGAATGACATAAGACGAATGACATAAGACGAATGATCACTTTATAGACTCTTTACCAATTCCTCACCAACTCCTAACACATATCTATCTGAAAGAATCCCTGTAGTCAGAATAGTGAAATAGGAACATTAAATAAGACTATTTTTTAACAGTCTTACCTCTTTAAAAAAGTGACTTACTTAATCTGTACTTGTGAAATCTTGCACAAGCAAATCTATCCATTAAGTTGGGGCGCGAATACAATTGGGCGGGAAGAGGATAACACTATTGTAGTTGACCATACCTATCTTTCCCGTTACCACGCTCAGATTTTGCTCTCCCCTGACGCTGTGATACTGCGGGATCTCAATAGCCTCAATGGTACGTTTGTGAATGAGTTTAAAGTTGAACAATGTCAACTTAAGGATGGAGATTTTATTCGTTTAGGGGATGTATCGTTTAAGTTTGTACAGCAAATCCCTAACGTTGAGAAAACTGTATCATCGGACGATGATACGGAAATTTCAATTGTCAAGCAAGTCTCTCCGGAAAAAACTAGAATTGCAATCACTGATTTATTGCAACCCGATAAGTCAGAAAATTCTATTATTAAACTGAAGCAGCAAGATACTCATCAACGAACGGTTGATAAATTGCAAATTTTACTGGAAGTCAGTAAACAATTGTCTTCTCCAGAAGATCCTGATCAATTGCTGCAAAAAATAATCGATTTGCTGTTTGAAATCATGCATATTGACCGCGCCACAATTTTGATGGTCAATGAAACGAATGAAATACTGGAACAAAAAGCGGTAAACTGGCGTTCTGGAATCCCGACTGAAGAGAATTTTTACAGTAGTAAAATTACTAATTTTGTCCGTCATCAGGGGGATGCGATTCTCACGGACGATGCTTGTAAAGATATCTTATTTAACGATTCAATCTCTATTGTTGAACAAGGGATTCATGCCGCAATGTGTGTTCCTCTGAAACCCGCCGATGAGGTGATTGGGGTATTGTATGTGGATAATTTATCAATGACGGATATCTACTCCGATGAAGATTTAGAGTTTTTAACTTGTCTAGCCAACCAAGCCGCGATCGCGATTGAAAATTCCCGCCTGTATAAAAAGATGCAGGAACAGGAAGTAATGAGGGCAAAGTTGGAACGATTCTTTCCTCAATCTGTTAGTCGCAAGTTACGGGAAGAAGGTAATTTAGCCACGGTGGAGACAGAAGTGACGGCTTTGTTTGCCGATATTAGCAACTATACGCAAATGTCGGCGGAAATGGAACCGCGTCAGATTGTTGAAATGCTGAATGAGTATTTCCAAGTCATTGTAGAAGAGATTGTTTTTCCTTACGAAGGAACGTTAGAAAAGTACATCGGTGATGGAATTCTAGCAATTTGGGGCGCACCGTATCGCCAACCCGATGATGTAGATTTAGCGGTACAAGCAGCGATTGAAATGCAATGGGCAGTTTCCCGCTTAAATCAAAAATGGATTCGCGAAAACCGACAACCGATTCAAATTCACATTGGTTTGAATACAGGTACAGTCGCGGCTGGAAATATTGGTTCTCAAAATATGATTCAATATGCCACAATTGGGGATACAACAAATGTGAGCAGTCGAATTTGTGACGTGGCTCAAGCTGGGCAAATTTTAATCGCTCAAAGTACGTTTGATAAGCTGGGTGATCCGAGTATTCCCCTCGAAAAAATACCACCTGTTTTTGTGAAGGGTAAGACTTCGCCTTTACATCTCTATCGGGTTTTGTGGCAGCACTATAACGCGACGGACGTATTGTGCGAGAATGGTGGTCTATTAACTACACTTAGCCCATCTTAACTACTGGACGTTGGACAAAATTTTACCAGGAACTTTTACCATGGCAAACGTTCTTTGTAAGTCGAGATGTTGAAACTATTACCTATTGCCTATTGCCTATTGCCTATTGCCTATTGCCTATTGCCTATTGCCTATTGCCTATTCCCACCACAAGACTTATTCAGCAGACCATACTTAGCTTCTCACTGAAGCTATGCCAACAGTATCTCGACCATGAGGTTCCATAAGGCTAGACACATCGGGACCACTCGGGATAATTCCGCCAGGATTCAGTGGAAACAGATTGCCGTAATAATCTCGCTTAACACTCTCCAAATCACAGGTATCCGCAACCCCCGGAAGCTGATACAAATCGCGCAGGTAAACCCCTAAGTTTTGATAGTCTTTAATCCGACGACGGTTGCACTTAAAGAGTCCATAGTAAACAATATCAAAACGGAATAGGGTTGTAAATAGACGCACATCTGCCAACGTCACTCTATCGCCACACAAATAGCGATTTGTCTCTAATACCGCATCAATTTCATTGAGTGTCGTAAACAATTCATCACAGGCTTGATCATAAGCCTCTTGAGATTGGGCAAAACCGCAGCGATAAACGCCATTATTCACCGTATGGTAAATTTTATCATTCCACTCAGCGATCGCGGACTTCAGATCCTCTGGATACAAGTCCAGTGCAGCATTCTTAGCGAACTGATTAAACTGAGAGTTGAGCATAACAATAATCTCGGCACTCTCATTATTAACTATCGTTTTCGTCTGGTTATCCCACAATACGGGAACTGTCGAACGCCCACTGTAACCGGATAGGGCTAACTGGTATAATTCCGGCAACGTGTGACAGCCCTCTTCGGGTTTCTCAAACACCCAAATTCCCTGATCTGAAGACGGCGAGACAATCGATACTCCAATCACCTCATCCAATCCCTTCAGCGCCCGAACAACCAGCGTCCGATGCGCCCAAGGACATCCGAGTCCCACAAACAGAGTATAGCGCCCTGGGGTGGGTGGATAGGGATTTCCCGCGTCTGTTCCAATCGCATGTCTAAACTGACTCTCTGGGCGAATGTATTCTCCCTTTTTGCTGGGCGGTGCTAGTTTGGACATCATAATCTGCCACATTGTCGTCCAGACAAACTTGCCCAACCGAATAATCACGGTTGACGGGAGAGATGTGCCTTTGGGTTTCCAAGAAGATGTTGCCATGAGTGAATAATTGAGCTTTATCCTACTGGTGTGATACAGCTAAATTTGTGGCATAGAGTTCACCGTTCAATCGGGCGCACGTCGGTGCGCCCCTACAATTCCAACCCAACAAATTAGGTGTACCACACCACTACTGTATCGAATAGTAGCGATCGCGATCGCATCCAGGGATGATAGTCTAGCTACTGTTGGGTTGTCTTGCTGATTACCCAACACCAAAGCACACCAGACAAACGGTAGATATGGCTAACATCACCATCCAATCCGCAACTGAATGTGACAACGGCTGGTCTTATCAGGTGAAACTAGAAAATGATCGCGAATATAACTACGATGTCACCCTCAGTCAATCAGACTATAACCAATGGTCGCAGGGAGCATCCCATTTTGGCAAATAGCCGGGAAAGGTCGATTTTTAATTCGCGGTTATTACTCGCGAATTAAATCTCCGTGTATACTTGAACGACTCAAGGTGACATAATATAGATGGAGATATTCACAAAGTTTACTGATGAACCAAGCCGAACGCCTGGAACTGGAAGCTTGTTTAAGACGAGCAAGTGAGATTCTGTACAACAATAGTGACACAGACAGTTTAGAAACCCTAGCTGACATCGAAATTACAGTCAGAAACCAAATTTTAGAATACGTTAGTCCCCAAATCGCCCTTTTTTTATCACCCAAAAAACCCAAACCCGACGCGGGAAAACCCGAACCCTAAAAAGCTGCCTGGGAAAACTAAAGATTACCAAAAAACAAGCAGATGCTTTAGGGATAGAAGCCTATACACGCCATAGCCCTTTGCTAGAAAAATGCTGTCTTCTTTTAAGCGCCAATGAATCTTATCAAAATGCGGAGAGTGATTTGTATTTGTTAACGGGGCTAAAAGTTGGTCACTCCACGCATCATCGGAAAGTGAATCAAATTGAATTACCGCTTCCGGATCTCAAACAAGGATTATCAGAGATAAGCGTTGATGGCGGAAAAATTCGCTTGAGGACGGCAGAGAAAGGAGAACCGAGTTTTGGCAAGAATATAAAACAGCTCGCTTACAAGAATTTATTACGGAGCTTTCTTTCAGATATCTATCTTTAACGGATGGATAATAGTCAAACATAACCTCACCCTTGTACTGTTTAGGGATGGACATGATGGGATATGGAACATCTTTGCCGAAATTGGGGAGAATAAGGATAGAATCGAAGTTTTAGACTGGTATCACCTGACCGAAAACCTGCATAAAATAGAAACCAAAAAATCTATCAAAGACCAGTTAGAAGCTGACCTGTGGACGGGACAGGCATCCGAGGCGATAAAGTTGTTGAAGTCAGCTCAACCCCTAGGAGGAAACAACTTTATTAGCTATCTAAACAAGCACCGTCAAAGGTTAATCAATTATCAATCTTATCAACAGGAACAAATTTGTTCAATTGGCAGCGGAGCCGTCGAGTCAGCCGTCAAACAAATTAGCCATCGTGTTAAACTAACTGGCGCCCAGTGGCTCAAAGAAAACGTGGTTAACATTTTACAACTTCGTTGTGCTTATTTAAACGGTCAACTGGCTATTTAATGCCAACTTCCCTAATTATTAAGCGCATTTTTACAGAGAATTGATATAAGGACTTGAAGTACCGCCCATTTTTGATAAATTCGCGAGTTAGAATGGCGAATATATCATCATGGAGATAGAAAAATGGGCAAAAGGGTTTCCAGAAAGTCACAACACGATAAGCTGGAAAGAATAACTCGTTTACAGACGGCAATTGCTAGTCTTGAAACCTACCAAAGTTTCTTTGAGCGTCAAGGAAAACTCGCCCCAGCAGATGCTTGGGTAGCACGTTATCAAGTCCGACAGTCACAAAAAGTTTACTGGTACTACAAACTACAGGCTAGTTCACCCACTTTCACAACCACAAGTGACACACACAAGTTAAGTAAATATAAGCACTTAGGTAAGGCTGGATGTGAAGCCCATGTTGCTTCTGTGATGTCTGTCGCCAGAAGAACGATAGTGTCCGAATTACAAAAAACTATTGATTCTCTTAAAAATAGCTTACTAGATATTTCTTTTGACTCTGAGCAAGAAGATATCTAATATTTAGATTAAGTAATTATTCGCGAGTTATAGTCGCGAATAACTTTTCTCTCTTTTCCAAAATGGGATGCTCCCTGGTCGCAAGGGAAAGTTTCACCTGAACAATTAGTCGAAGCGGCGTTTGAATTTCTACTGGAACGTGAACCCGCCTCGTCTATCATGTCAAAATTTGATTGTGCCGTAATCCGCCGCTATTTTCCCGAAGTGGATAGCGAGTTACCGAAGAAACTTTAACGGTTAAAACTCAGGCTATTCATCATCTGGTCTAACACTTGTTTATTGCGTTGATAGCGTTGACCTTGCATATCATAGGTCGTTCCAATCAGAGTTTGCCCATCGAGATCGACGAAGTATAAATAAGACCGGACTCCCTCAGGGATTAATCCTATCCCTGTGGCTTTATTTTCAACAACCACCGCTTGATACCCATCAATAGTCGTCTGACGGCGAGACAGTTCTTGACTCGTCTGGTTATCTTCACGGGCTACCCGTTCAAAGGGAATCTTATCGACTCGGATATGTACGGCTTCATCGAAACTTTCAGATTGTTCAGGTAATGAAATTGATTCTGGATCAAAAACCTTACACTGTTCTACCACCGATCCCGAATTTGTCACCCAACCTTGAGGATAACTCACCGTATAACTTACCGCCTCATTGGTGCAGGTTTGGCTGAGGGCGATAGGAGAATTGTCTTCGGGTTGCTGGGCATTAACGACATAACTATCAGGTACACCGGACACATTTTTAACTTGACATAATGCCGCAGCAATTGCGCCCGC
>NZ_DS989841.1:173188-298667 GCF_000155555.1 Coleofasciculus chthonoplastes PCC 7420 | reverse complement strand
CAATCAAATCATTGGGTTTAAAGACTTGACCGGGATATCCAGAGAGAAATCCTTTGCGATAGGTATTTGAATCGCATCTTGCCCCCAATAGGAGGCGGAGACATCTTTAAAGTTAATCGCATTTCGTTCTAAGGTGGCATTTGGAAATGCTTGGTCAATCATCGCCGCATATTCAGCGCGAGTAATCACATTATTAGGTTTAAAGGTTTGATCGGGATAACCACTGACTACTCCTTGCTGAGTCAGTCCTTGAATACATTGTTCAGCCCAATGACCTTGGATATCTGAGTAGTTCTGTGCTTTTACAGGTGGGGCAATACTTCCACCAAAAGCACTGGCAAAGAGTCCGACCGATAGCCAGGAAAATATTGGTTTAAGGTGTTGGACAGAATAAAGTATAGTGTTTTTCATAGCGCCCAATTCTCTAATTTTTTGATGTATTGGGTATCTTTTAGCAAAAATACGATCCTATATGCCTCTAACTTAAGAGGATGATTGGATTGGGGGTTTTTATAACTTTAGGTAGAGGCGCGATCGCTCTTTTCCAAACGGCTTGAGGGAGAAACACACCATCAGGAAATCGCTGGTGCAACAGAGAAAGCTGCCCAATTGTACTTAGGGCAATTAAAATTGAAGAATTGGTAACGGCTCTCAACCCAAAGACTCCAGTGTTTCAAGGTCTGCTTCCAATTCTTCTAGATCATAACTCCGTTCAATACCTTCTTGACCTAACAACTCGTGAAATTGCCATTTAGTCATTTGTGCGAGTTCTCGGGCTTTAGCGAAGGATAGTATTCCCTTTTGGTATAATCGGATGGCGAGTTCCTGACGCAGACGGGGAAGGCGTTCGGTTGGTGGTACTCGCAACGCTTCGGCAAGGTTATCGGGAATTTCTAGAGTTAGTTTGGTCATGTTATTTACTCAGATAGGGAATTTTGCTTTGATTCTATCTGCGACGAATTGACTTGAAGTATGGTATTAATGTTCTGTGTGGCTGCAATACAGGTATTGTAAAAATGTGATAATGAGCTATCAGGCGATCGCACCTAAAGATGATAGCCTATCTACAGTTGAGCCAAAGGAGATAATCGTCCTGTTGATCATCAAATCTTAATAGTTTTGACACCCTTTTTATAGTACAATTGAACTACTAAAGTAAAATCGTAGCCTATCTCAACACCAGTTAAATCCTCAACTGTCTTGAGGATAGTGCAAAATATATTTTCCCGATGGGGTTAACGACGCTTAGGTAGCGTATAAAGAGGACAATGGCAAGAGCAGATCTGTTAAAAAAACTCCTACAGAGCTACCAAAAGCGTGATGACCGAGCTTTCCGTGAGGCGGCGGCAGAAATTATTGAACAGGAGAGAAAGAAGCATCATATTGTTTTGGCAAACGAGCTAGAGCGAATACTGAAGAATGGGAACGGGTATATAGAACAAGGACAACCGTCTAATCTGACACTATTTGAACCTATTCCGCGAGATGCCGACAAGGGAGTCGGATTACTTGAAACAAAGTGGACTAGCCGTTATCTGGATGATCTAATTTTGAGCCAAGAGATCCAGCATTCTATTGAGAGGCTTATGCGTGAATTTCGGGAATGGGAAGTGCTAGAGGCGAATGGCTTGCTTCCAGTGCGACGGGTTTTGTTTTGCGGTCCATCTGGATGTGGTAAAACAGCAGCAGCCGAAGCCATTGCCGCAGAATTAGGACTGCCTCTGTTGTATGTTCGCTTTGATGCTGTTGTTTCATCACTGCTAGGTGAAACGGCTGCTAATCTCCGCAGAGTCTTTGACTATGCTCAAAGAGGACAGTGGGTGATGTTTTTTGATGAGTTTGACGCTATAGGTCGTTCGCGGGACGATCCGACAGAGCATAGTGAGATTAAGCGAGTTGTTAATTCATATCTCCAAATTGTGGATAACTTCAGTGGCAGATCTCTAGTCATTGCGGCAACAAACTTTGAGCAGGCTTTAGATCCAGCCGCTTGGAGAAGATTTGATGATATAATTCGTTTTGAGAAACCGACGAATGAGCAGCTTAAGCAGTTGGTAAAAAAAAGACTAGCCCCTCTCAAATTTAAAGCGTCACAAGTCAATGAAATTGTGAGTCATCTCTCCAACTCAACTTATGCAGACGCCGAGCGAGTTTGTCTTGATATCCGTAAGTCATGTGCTATTCAGGGTACTCGGCAAATCACCCAGGAAGATGTGGCAGAAGCTGTCTCTCGATATTCTTATCGTCAGGCTATCCTGGAAAAAGCATCTAGCAGTCCCATTGCAACAATTGATAAAGATTAAGAAATTATGCCAAAACTTAAACCTGGTTCGGGTCAGTATTTGCACATTGAATTTGTTCGGGATGTAAAACGTCAACCAGAGCGACGAAAAAGAGGGGGTTATAGCGGACTGAAGCCACCAGTTCCAGATGATCGAGATCAACACGCTCAAGAAATTTCTCAAGAGATCACTTAGGCAGTTCAACAAATATCTCAAGCTCGTCAAGGTTGGGGCATAGAGCCTTCCAAATTGTTCGTTTTAGAGTTTAGTAGTGTCAATCTTGATCTGCGAGATATTTTTGAGCAGCGTTTTGGAGCTTGGGTTGTTAGCGAATATAAGGATAAGGTTGAAAAGGATAAGGTTGAAAACCAAGAGCGATATCGGTTTCTTGTTCAATTTCCTACTGAAACATCTCGTCAGCATTTACAAGAAGAAATTCGACTGTACAGAACAGAAGCTAATAATATTGAAGTTTTGCCTTTAGGTATGAGGCAGAATTTTTGTGACGCTCTACAAGCTGTGCGTTCTATATCGCGAGATGAAAGAATTGGGGTGCGTCTTCGTGAAGAGGGATTTCCTGAAGTAGAACCTTTCTATCTGGATATTGATCTTTGGCATCCTGGAGATTCCTCAGATGCTCGCCAAGTGCTAAATGATATACGCTCAATGTGTGCAAATTATGGCGGCGAATTAAAAGAGGAAGTACGCACATCTAGTTTGCTGTTAATTAAAGTTTATGGTTCTAGACAATTAGCTGAAGCTCTTCTGGAGTTAGACTGGGTTGCTCGTGTTGATCTTCCTCCTAAATTGTCACAAGCTTACTCAGAGATATTTAGGGCTTGCTGCACAAGACCGAAACCCTTAACCATCAATGCTTTGATCCGTATTTACAGTTGACTTGGTGCTCATGAATCTGGTAAAATTGCTCAAAATCCTTGCATCATGATCAGGTAGATGTACCGAAAAGTTGAGAACGCCCCCAGGGAAGCCGAAGATTTTGAACTACCATTTGAAGGAAAGTTATCACAGGATAACCGCTGGGTAATCATGGCTTCTTTAGTACCTTGGGAGGAATTTGAAGAAGAATATGCCCAAAATTTTTCTGCGGAAATGGGAGCGCCAGCGCTACCATTTAGGGTAGCACTGGGTTCATTAATAATCAAAGAAAAACTAGGAATAAGTGATAGAGAGACAGTCGAACAAATCAAAGAAAACCCTTACTTACAATACTTTATAGGTCAAAGGCATTACAGCAGCGAAGCTCCTTATGACTCATCACTATTGGCCAGATTCCGGGAAAGGATAAATGTGAATCTAGTCAACCGAATAAATGAGAAAATGGTGAAGAAAAGTCAATCAGAGACGGATGAAGAAGCTAAAAAAAAAGTGCCGAAATCCAAAGTCAAGAAAGAAGAGAGTCAGCCAATAAAGGACAACTAATAGTTGATGCAAGCTGTGTGCCAGGAGATATAAGTTATCCCAATGATTTGGGGATATTAAATAAAGCTAGGGTCAAAACCGAAAAAATAATAGACAGTCTATATGAACCCCTGAAGGATCAACTAAATAAAAAACCAAAAACTTATAGAAATAGAGCCAGAAAGAATTACTTAAAAGTAGCAAAGAAAAAGAGACAAACAAGAAAAGAAATAAGAAAAGCAATAAAAAAACAACTGCAATACATAAAGAGAAACTTGGGGAGTATAGACGCGCTAGTTAAGGCAGGGTCTAGTCTTGGGGCATTGAGTCGTACTGAATATAAGAGCCTGTTGGTAGTTAGCGAAATCTATCGTCAGCAAGAATGGATGTACAATAATAAAGTTCATAGAATTGAGCATAGAATAGTAAATGTGAGTCAAGCCCATATCCGTCCAATAGTTAGAGGCAAAGCGGGAGTTGCCGTAGAATTTGGAGCTAAAATATCGGCAAGTGTAAGAGATGGATACGTATTTTTAGACCGTATCAGTTGGGATAACTTTAATGAATCTGTCGATTTAAAAGCTCAAATAGAAGCTTATTATAACTACACAGGATTCTATCCAGAATCCGTTCATGTAGATAAAATCTATCGCAGTCGAGCCAATCGATCCTTCTGTAAAGAAAAAGGAATTAGAATCAGTGGCCCTCCCTTAGGAAGACCGAAAGCCAATGTCAGTCAAGAATTAAAGAAACAAGCTCAAGAAGACGAGAGAATTCGCAATAATATTGAAGGAAAATTTGGCATATCAAAACGTAGATATAGCCTAAGTCGCGTCATGGCTAAACTACCTCATACGTCCGAAACAGCTATTGCCATTACTTTCCTCGTCATGAATCTGTCTGCCCTGCTCAGGCAGGTTTTTTGTCTTTTTTATATATATTCCACAATCAAGTCTTTTTCGGCGTCAATTCATTATTAAACCTTATAATTAAGCGAATCGTTAACAACAATAACTTAAGTTCGCTGTCGTATTATATAACTACTTAATCCATCAGTTGTGTTTCTTCGACTTATTCAGCAGACCCTATTTAGTGATATTGAGCCGCCTGACCCCATGCCCATTCCTGCCGATGAAGATCCTCTTGTTTGTATCGTAGATAGTGGTGTAGTCTCAGGACATCCATTTTTGATGAATTGGGTGATTGAGGAGCGAGATTTTGATACAGGTGAAGATACTCCTACCGACTTAAATGGTCATGGAACCTCAGTTGCAGGTTTGGTTGTTTACGGTGATATTGCTAAGTGTATCGAAAGTCGTAACTGGCAACCTAAAGTTAAAATATGTAGTGCAAAAGTCTTGTGCCATGATGCCATTTGGCAACGCCCTGTTATTCCAGAACAACATCGTGCTGAAAAGCTCATAGAAGATGCTATTCGCTATTTTTGGAAAGACAGAAGTTGTCAGATATTCAATCTCTCAATTGAAAATTCAGTAGAGGTTTACAGGGGTGGACGGAAATTTCCCTGGGCTGAGAAACTTGATGAACTAGCAAGAGAACTAGATATCGTTATCGTTCAAATTGCTGGGAACCGAGACAATCCTCCACTACCCGAAAAAGTATATAGCAATCCTATTTAGGTTGTGGCAATTTTCAAAAATGAAACCCTTGCTATACCTGGCTTTCGAGCTTTTCGCTTGTTGCATCCTATTTAGGATTGCTATATATTAGAGAGCAAGCTCAGGAAGCTATCCGAACAAACTTACTAAAGGATCAAGATCAGAGAATTTGCAATCCCGGTACGGCTGCACTGGCTCTTACAGTTGGTGCTATAGCCAGATCAGATGCACTTGGGCATCATCAACAGAATATTGGACCTCGGTTAACAGATGCTTTTGTAGGTGTGCCAGCTAATGCACCAGCACCCTTCACTAGAATAGGACCCGGACTGTCTTCTGGAACGAAAAATTTTGCTATTAAACCCGATATTGTTGCCTATGGTGGCAATTGGGCAATTCAAACAGTAGTTGGCGGAAATCCCAGTTGGAAACCTTTCGTTTTTCTCGGTGAACCAACCATTCAGAAAGAGCAAAATGGTCGATTTATGACAGCCCGATCTGGTACTTCTTTCGCTTGTCCTCATGTAGCTCATGCTTGTGCGATCGCGTCTGCCAGTCTAGAGGCAACTCTGGGGTACAAACCATCTGCCAATTTAATTCGTGCGTTGGTAGGTAGTGCAACAATTCCGCCTCTATGTCCTCCAGGTTGGTTAGATGATGAGAAAGAAACACTTCGTTTGGTGGGTTACGGAATGTGTTCAGTAGACGACTTAAGATGGTCTAAGAAAAATCGGGTTCGTTTAATTGCGATGGATGAGCTTGAGTTAGATAAACTTCATATTTATCGCATCGCTATTCCTGAAATTTTTATAGCAACAAAAGGAAAGAGGGGTATAACAGTCGCCCTAGCCTACGATCCGCCAGTTCGCTCCAGCCGCAAGGAATATCTGGCAAATACAATGTGGGTTGAAGCATTGCAGGGACTAACGGATGAAGAGGTGCAGTTATATAAGGCTAAATTCACAGGTGAAGATGCACCAAAACCGCCATCAGGTTCAGAAATAAAAGAGTTACAACCTCCAAAAACAAACCTACAATGGTCAACGCTTCAAGTAAGACGAAGAACGTGGAGTCGCAAAAAGTTTCGAGTACCTAATGGTGAAACAGAACCAGTTATTCATTTTGTTGTCGGTTGTCAGCAAAGATTCCCGACAGAATTTGACTATAAACAGCGATATGGTTTAGTTGTTCTTTTTTGGCATGAATCCGAGGAGATAGAGTTATACCAAGCGTTACGAAATCGAGTAACTCTCAAAGCGGCTCGTGTACGAGTGGGGGTTTGATGTAAATGATTTAATGTGACAGTCTTGCTCCAAAAAGTTTAGCTAAATCCTGTCGTAATCCTTGACCAATATAAAACTTTAATAGAGCATCCAATGACATATAGCAATCCTAAATAGATTGTGGCAATTTTCCATACTGAAATATTTTGGGAAAATCGAATATTTGACCATCAGCAAAAAACTTAAATAACCACTTAACTATTTTAAAAGAGCTGCAAAGATGATAAAATTGTCTAATGAAAGTTTTAACTTGCAACCAAATATCTTCGACTGGATTTTGTTCGGGAGCGTTCGGAGCAAATTTTGTACAACTTATCAACCAGTCTTCCTCTGATAAATCTTGATTAATTGTCTTTAAGTATTCTCGAAACTGCTTGGAATCATGGTAAGTTGCACCATCCCAAAATATCGATAATTTTTTCCCGGGTCGTTTCCTTTGTAAATATTCGATGAAATCGATTGTATTTTCGCTGTTTCCACTTTTATATTCTTTGACTATAAACTCTTTGGTTTGATAATCTAAAGCCCCATAATAAGTCTGTCTTTCTTTTTCATTTTTGAGAGGGACTTCTATTCTTGCATCTGTTCTTCCCCACGCATAACCTAACAAATCACCCCACAGCAGATGACATTCGTCAAGCATAAGCACCGTCCGGCTTCCAGCTTCTATTTCCGGTTTCCATTTTTCTAGCCTTGCCTCTATTTCTTTTTTTTTAGCTTTGACTAATTCATCATTTTTAGCCGGATTCTTTTTTTGAGTCTTTTTCCAACTCACTTGAGCCTCTTTAAATAAGCTATAATAACTTTGATTGGACTCAAAAACTACATTATATTGCTCCTGCAAATACTTCTGCAAGTCTGATAATCTTAGATAATCTTGTTCTCTCAACCACTGAATTGTTTGCTCTTTTTCTTCAGATTTTAAGTAACCTGCTCTACCTTTATATTGAAGCTTTAAACTTTCTACACCCTGAAAAAGCGCTTGATTTTTCCATTGGCTGATAAAACTGTGAGAAACTTTTAATATTTCTTTGACTTCACGATAAGATTTTCCTTCCAAAATCATTTTTACCGCCAAGGCTCTTTTAATTTCTTTGGTCTCTTTTGTCTGATTGATAAAATTAGCCAATTCATCTATAATGTTCATCTTTTGTCTTTTTACTAGGGATGTATTATTACTATTATATCTGTTGCGACCTATTTAGGGCTGCTATATCTCGACTAGCCGCCACTTTTTTGAGGGACTCCACTGTGTCTGTAGGAATCTTGAGTGATACTGTCTCAGTCGCCCGTGGATGCAAACGCAGTTTAAATGTTTCTTCAGGCTGGTTCATAGCATTTTCGTTCAATACGAGTATCAATACAAGCAGAATTGCCTACACTCTAACTATTCTCTATGATGACGGTTTGGTGCGGTTAATCCAACTCACTCAAAAGCTGTGATAGGTATTTCTACTCAACACTTATAAGGATTTCTGATACAGCCCCTGGGGGTGATCGTGTAAAAATGAAGAAAAAATAAATCGTTTTAATAAACGTAGCTGATACAGGAGTCAACATCCATGGTCGTACTCACCGATCGCACCCAGAAGCGCTTAACTATGCAGACGGGCGAAATCGCGCCAGATACAACAACGATCCGCTCCTTAGACTGGGATCGCGATCGCTTCGATATTGAGTTTGGGCTGCAAAACGGCACCACCTATAACTCGTTCCTGATTCGGGGTGAGAAAATTGCCCTGGTGGATACCTCCCATGAAAAGTTTCGTGAACGTTACTTAGATACTCTCAAGGGGTTGATTGAACCCAGTCAAATTGATTATCTGATTATTAGCCACACGGAACCCGATCACAGTGGCTTAGTCAAGGATATTGTCCAACTTGCGCCAGAGATTACCGTTGTTGGGTCAAAAGTGGCGATTCAATTCCTGGAAGACTTAGTACATCACCCCTTTAAACGGCAGATCGTCAAAAACGGCGATCAACTGGACTTAGGCAAAGGGCATGTCTTGGAATTTGTCAATGCCCCCAACCTGCATTGGCCCGACACTATCTTCAGCTACGATGCTGGAACCCAAGTCATGTTTACCTGTGATGCCTTCGGGATGCACTACTGTTCCGACAGCACCTACGACGAAGACATGAGTGCCATAGAAGCCGACTTCCGCTTCTACTACGACTGCTTAATGGCACCCAATGCCCGTTCCGTTCTCTCCGCCCTAAAACGGATGGATAAGCTGGGAGACGTAACCACCGTCGCCACGGGTCATGGTCCTCTATTATTGCATCATGTCGGGGAATGGGTAGATCGGTATCGGCGCTGGAGTAAAGCCCAGGCAAAAGCCGAAACCTCTGTCATCGTCTTTTATGTGTCCGATTACGGGTATAGCGATCGCCTTTCCCAAGCCATTGCCCGAGGCATTACCAAAACTGGCGTGGGCGTGGAAATGATGGACTTAAAATCGGCAGATCCGCAAGAAGTCCAAGAAACCGTCAGTCGCGCCGGGGGAATTGCGATCGCGATGCCTCCCGCCTCGAATAAAGCCGCCACCGCCGCCGTGAGTACCGTCCTCGCTGCCGTAAAATCCAAGCAAACGGTGGGTTTGTTTGAATCGTATGGCGGAGATGACGAACCCATTGACCCCCTACTGAGTCAATTCCGCAACCTCGGACTCAAAGAAGGATTTGCCGCGATTCGGGTCAAAGAAACGCCAACCGAAGCCATCTATCAACTCTGCGAAGAAGCCGGAACCGATATGGGGCAACTCCTCACCCGCGATCGCAATATCAAGCAACGGAAATCTATCGATAATGACCTAGAAAAAGCCCTAGGACGGATCAGCGGCGGACTTTATATTATTACCGCCCAAAAAGGTGACATTAAAAGTGCCATGTTAGCCTCCTGGGTATCCCAAGCCAGCTTCAAACCCCTCGGCTTAACCATCGCCGTCGCTAAAGATCGGGCGATTGAGTCTTTGATGCAAGTTAGCGATCGCTTTGTGCTGAATATTCTACAAGAGGGCAATTATCAGGCATTAATGAAGCACTTCCTCAAGCGTTTTCCCCCTGGTGCCGATCGGTTTGAAGGAGTGAACACGCAAACAGCGACGAATGGATCACCGATTCTCACCGATGCGTTGGCGTATGTGGAATGTAAGGTGGAAAGTCGGATGGAGTTGAGTGACCATTGGATTGTCTACGCCTCTGTGGATACTGGACGAGTGTCTAAGGCGGATGCATTAACGGCGGTTCATCATCGTAAAGTGGGGAATTATTATTAAACGCAGAGGTACGCAGAGGTCAACGCAGAGGTACGCAGAGGATGACTGAAAATGAGGTGTCGGGAAAAGTGATTGGGTTGGCGATGAAGGTACACACGGCGTTGGGACCGGGTTTATTGGAGTCAGCCTACGAAGCTTGTTTGAGGTATGAACTGAACAAGGCTGGCTTAAACTTTGAACCCCAGAAACCATTACCCTTAGTCTATGAAGAGATTCGCCTCGAATGTGGATATCGAGTCGATCTCCTCGTCGAAAACAAAGTCATGGTTGAACTCAAAGCCGTTGACACCCTGCATCCCATCCACACCGCCCAACTCCTAACCTACCTCAAACTCTCCCACCAAAAACTCGGACTCCTAATCAACTTCAACGTCATCCATCTCAAAGACGGCATCAAACGAGTCGTCAACCACCTCTAACCCCCTCTGCGAACCTCTGCGCTTCCCTCTGCGCCCCTCTGCGTTAAAAAAACCCTTCACCCCCAACCCCCAACTCACCCATGAACCTCAAACGCAGCATCAACCCCCTCTAACCCCCTCTGCGCCCCTCTGCGCTTTCCTCTGCGCCCCTCTGCGTTAAAAAAACCCTTCACCCCAAACTAAACCATGAACCCTCCTACCCCTCGCGACGTTCAAGTCCTCCCCATCGCCTCCGACACCACCGTTCTCCGTTCCCGAACTTGGGATAGACTCAAATTTGAAATCGAATACGCCCTCCAACGCGGCACCACCGCCAATTCCTATCTCATCCAAGCCGAGAAAATCGCCCTGATTGACCCTCCAGGGGAATCCTTCACCGAAATCTTTTTAACCGAACTCCAACGCCGAATTGACCCCAAACAAATCGAGTATGTCATCCTCGGTCACGTCAATCCCAACCGAGGCGTTACCCTAAAAGCCTTACTCAAACTCGCCCCTCAGATACAATTTGTCTGTTCCAATCCCGGTGCGATCGCGCTGCGTGGTATCTTAGATGCACCGGATTTAAAAATAACGGTGGTACGGGGCGATGAAACCTTGGATTTAGGTAAGGGTCATCACCTGCAATTTATCCCCACCCCGAATCCCCGTTGGCCCGATGCCCTGTGTACCTACGACCCCCACACCGAAGTTCTATTTACCGATAAATTATTTGGTGCCCATCTGTGTGGGGATCAAGTCATGGATGAAGGCTGGACGACAATTAGCGAACATCGCCGCTATTATTTCGATTGCGTGATGGCGCCCCATGCGCGACAGGTGGAAAAGGCGCTGGATAAGATAGAGGAAGTGCAAGCAAGGCTTTATGCTACAGGTCATGGGCAATTGGTACGCTACAGCCTAATTCCCCTGACCCAATCCTATCGCCAATGGTGTGAGGCGCAAAAAACTCAAGACATCACCGTCGCCTTGCTGTATGCTTCTGCTTATGGGAATACCGGTACCGTTGCCCAGGCGATCGCACGGGGGATTACTAAGGCTGGAGTTGGTGTAGAATCGATTAACTGCGAAATCGCTGACCCGGAGGAAATTCGCACTGCCGTGGAAAAGGCGGAGGGGTTTGTCATGGGTTCTCCGACGTTAGGGGGTCATGCACCCACCCAGATTCAAACCGCTTTGGGGATTGTTTTATCCACGGCGACGAAAACAAAGCTGGCAGGGGTTTTTGGGTCTTTTGGTTGGAGTGGTGAAGCGATTGACCTGATTGAAAATAAGTTTAAGGATGCGGGGTATAAGTTTGGCTTTGAGACGATTCGGGTTAAGTTTAAGCCTACTGAAACCACACTGAAATACGCCGAAGAAGCGGGAACGGATTTTGCCCAAGCCTTGAAGAAAGCCAAGAAATCCCGCACGTCTCGCCAACCTGTCAGTGATGCCCAAGTTGCCCGAACGGAACAGGCTGTGGGGCGGTTAATTGGGTCACTTTGTATTATTACGGCGAAGCAGGGAGAACTGACGGGGGCGATGTTGGCAGATTGGATTTCCCAAGCCACGTTTACTCCACCAGGTTTAACAATTGCGGTGGCGAAAGACCGGGCAATTGAGTCATTAATGTATCAAGGTGAGCAATTTGTGGTGAATATTTTAGAGGAAGGGAAGCATTTGGGGTTAATGAAGCATTTCCTCAAACCCTTTGCCCCTGGGGAAGACCGATTTGCAGGGGTGGCGACGGAGGATGGCGAAAATGGTTGTCCGATTCTTAGCGATGCTTTGGCGTATGTGGAATGTACGGTGGATAATCGGATGGAATGTGGTGACCATTGGTTGATTTATGGGGTGGTGACGAATGGCAAGGTGTTATCGGAGGGGGTAACGGCGGTGCATCATCGCAAGTCGGGGACGCATTATTAGTGCAAAACAGTTAAATCCCCTAATGCTGCCACAATCGCAATTAGGGGTGCGGTGTTGATGACAATCCGTTCAGGTTCAGGCATTTTCTAAATCTGATAATAATTCGGCTTCGGTGAGGTCAATCATCGGCACACCATACCGATGTAAAGAAAGCAGGAATGAGACTCTATCGATGCCAACTAATGCAGCAGCCATGCCGGACGATAAGCGTTTCATTTCAAAGAGTTTGACTGCCATTGCCCATTTTGCCTCTTGTTCAAACTGTTCTTTAGTTTGTTGCAGGGCATCAGGAAAGGTTTCTGGGTAGCTAATTGTGAGTTTGTGTGACATAGTATTTTCTTGAATAGGGGGATGCAAAGGGATTTCTCTAGTATTAAAAGATGATTCCCGTTCGACGCCAATTGTGTTTTATTAATACTAATACCAATTTTCCCGAATTTTATGCCATATCCCGTCCCTTTGGGCAATAGCTGGGGAATGTATTCATTGCACGATTAGAATAGAACTTACGCAAAGCCTCTATTTGTAGTGGCGTGGCACACCTAATTTAGTAGATTAGCTTGGGTTCGTAGTAAGGGCTTTAGCCCTAGATTCGTGACAGTATAGGAGACTGATAGGATGGAACCAATTACCTGGGGATGGATTTTAGCCGCCGCTTTATCGGGGATTGTCGGAAATAAGGCGGATGTAGGGTTGGATACCTTGGGTAAGGGGTTGAAAGGGATGATAAATCGCCTCAAACCTGGAGATGCGCCAATGCATCAGGAGATACAAATGGCGGTGGGGCGGGCGTTTTTGTTGGCGCAGCAAAGTTTGGTGGAAGACTGTCGGCGTGAATTGATTGGTGAGAATAAAAGTATTTGGGATTGTCCACCTCAATACAAAAATGAGATAACTTGGCTAAACCAAAAGTTAAAACGGCTAAAGGCGGATTTACAGAAGCTGGAAAAAGGGGAATTTGGCGAATTAGCGGTGACACCTGTGGCTGATATTGACTCCCTGTTAACCCCAGATGGGGCGTTGGTTGGGGATACACTTGGGGTGGTGCGTCAACAATTGATGGTAGTCTTACAGCAGGAGAATGCGATCGCACTTTACCAAACCAAGGCTGTAACTCCCCAGGTAGGCTTGTTTGAACGGATGTGTGCCTATTTTGCAGTGGAGATGCAGCAGAATCGGGTATTGCGGGAGATGATTCAGGGACAATTACTGACTCAGATTAACGCCAATTTGAAACACCAGCAGGTGACGGTAGAGGATATCGAAGCATCCCTGACAGCGATTGGACAAAACATGGGCGAAATTAAAGGCTGGTTAAAACGTATCCATAACCAGTTATCAGGACATCCGGCGGTTCCGCTTCAGTTTCAATCCCTGATTGCGGAGAAGACAGAGGGATTTGTTGGGCGCGAGTTTGTGTTTCGGGCAATTCAGGACTTCTTGCAACAACAGCCCAATGGTTATTTTATTATTGAAGCTGATCCTGGTGTGGGCAAAAGTGCCATATTAGCCGAATATGTGCGACAGACCGGATGTGTGGCATACTTTAATGTGCGATCGCAAGGCATTAATCGCGCTGATGATTTTCTCAAGAGTGTTTGCCGTCAGTTAATTGAACGCTATCAGTTACCTTATGATTTGCCTTTACATCCAGAGAATACCCGCGATGGCAATTTCTTAGCGCGACTCTTAACCGAAATTGCCCCTCATCATTCCCCAGTCGTGATTGCGGTGGATGCGTTGGATGAGGTGGAGATGAAGAGTCAGACGGATGGGGCGAATGTTCTCTATCTTCCCCAGTCTTTACCCAATGGCGTTTATTTTATCTTGACAAAACGCCAAACGTATGTTCCGTTAACGGTGAATAAGCCCTACCTGTTTAATTTAATGGAGTATGGGGCAGAAAGTTTACAAGACGTACAGCGTTATATTAACCAACAGGTTCAGAAAAAGCCCTCATTACAACAGTGGCTAGAGAATCAGGGACAAGACATAGCCACCTTTATCACCACTCTGGCACAAAAGAGCGATCGCAACTTCATGTATTTGCGATATGTCTTAGAAGATATCGAGTCTGGCGCGTATCAGGATTTAAATCTTGCCAACTTACCCGAAGGTTTACAGCAATATTATTACCAGCATTGGCAACGCATGGGAATGACAGCGAAACCCTTACCGCGAACCAAGATTAAAATCGTCTATGTTTTAGCAGAAGCCCGGAAACCTGTATCATCGTTACTGATTTCCCAATTTGCGGGAGAAGATGCGTTAACGGTGCAGGAAGTCTTGGATGAATGGGATCAATTTTTGCGGGAGGAACAGATTGAAGGACAAACCCGTTATAGTATTTATCATGCCAGTTTCCAGGATTTTCTCCATCGTCAGGATATTGTCCAAGCGGCGGGGATAACCATTCGAGATATTAATGCCTTGATTGCCGATAATTTAGCCGAGGAATTGGGGTTGTAATGAAGTTTGTAGTTGCGCTGTCTTCACCATAAAATCCCACTTGATCTACTTAAATTAGCCCTGAACTAAAGTTCGGGCTAAAAGCTAAAACCCGTTAAAACGGGTTGACAAAATTACAGCGCTTTTCACGTTTATGGAATACAAAATTGTATCGGCTTGCTTTTCAGCGCAATGATCGTCTGTAGTCTACTAACTTGAAAACTGCTGTAATCGCCAAGCTAATTATTACTTGATTTTTAGGTTGCATAAATTTATTTACAGGCGTCCAAATCGGTAAAATTTCACTTAACTACTTTACCTTAAAAATAGGATATTTAGGTACATTTACTAGGACACATCTCATTTCATAAACAGGTATTTATAGGAGAAAAATTTATCATGAAAATCACACCTAAAAAAATGACGCTTGAGGAGTATCTTAATTATAACGACGGGACAGATACTCAGTATGAACTGATTAATGGTGAATTAATCGTTATGCCACCAGAAAGCGATTTAAATCAGCGCATTGTCATGTTTTTACTGAGCCATTTTCTCCAACAAGGAATTCCCTTCTATCGCTTGCGAATTGGGGCGGAAATTGTGGTGAGTGGTTCACGGGCAACAACGCGCTTACCCGATTTAATGGTACTTTCTGAGGAACTGGCAACAGCGTTAGAGGGGGCAAGTCGGTCTACAATAATGATTGATATGCCCCCGCCTCAGTTAGTGGTTGAGGTGGTATCACCGGGACGAGAAAATGCAGACCGAGATTATCGGTACAAACGTTCTGAATATGCAGCGCGGGGGATTGCCGAATATTGGATTGTTGACCCTTCGGCTTCGCTCAGGGTCAACCCAATACAACAACGGGTTACAGTGCTAGAGTGGGTAGAAGGGCTTTATGAGGAGAGGGTTTTTCAGGGTAATCAGCAGATTATTTCACCGATGCTACCGGATTTGGATTTAACGAGTGAAAGAGTGATTAATGCTGGAGGTTAAAATTTGGGTAAATTTGGATGCATTAGTAAATAGATAAATTCATGAGGGATTCATGGGTGAATTAAAACAAAAACTCGCAACAATGTCACCAGAAAAGCGACTCTATACCTTAGAAACCCTACCGACTCATTTTGGCGAAGCCGGACAGTTTCAGCGATTATATCGTTTGCTAACTGATTTTGATTTTATCGAGGCTAAATTAGATGCATTGGATGTGCAGGCGCTGATTCAGGATTATGAATTCGTCGGCAATTTTACTCCCTCTCCTTTCTCGGAAAAGCCAGGAGACGAACTCCCCACCCCAGCCAAAACCCTTACCTTAATTGAGGAAACAATTCGGTTATCAGCGCATATCTTAGCCGCCGACAAAAACCAACTAGCCGCACAATTGTGGGGGCGGTTAATGGCGTTTGAATTGCCAGAGATTCAGGCACTATTGGCACAAGCTAAACCACAGAACCAGCCCTGGTTACGTCCTTTAACCTCTAGCTTAATGCCGCCAGGTACACCATTACGGCGTACTCTCACTGGTCATAGCGGAGTGGTAAATGCTGTGGCAGTGACACCAGATAGCAAGTGGGTAATTTCTGGTGCTGAGGATTACACTCTCAAAGTATGGGAGCTAGAAACGGGAAGGGAGCTTTTCAGTCTCAATGGTCATACAGGGATAGTCAAATCTGTGACAATAACACCGGATGGCAAGTGGGTAATTTCTGGTTCAGTGGATAAAACTCTCAAGATATGGGATTTGGAAACTAAAAAGGAACTTTTTACCCTAAAAGGTCATACTATGTCGGTAGACACTGTAACGGTGACACCAGATGGCAAGTGCGTTATTTCTGGCTCAAATGATAAGACTCTTAAAGTCTGGAATCTGGAAACTGAAGAGGAAGCTTTCACCCTAATAGGTCATACAGACAGGGTAGCAGCTTTAGCCGTGACACCAGATAGTAAGCGGGTGATTTCTGCATCAGGTGACAACACGCTAAAAATATGGAATCTGGCAACGGGCAAAGAATTATTAACACTCAATGGTCATACAAAATGGGTTGAATCTGTAGCCGTGACACCAGATGGGAAGCGGATAATTTCTGGTTCGCATGACGAAACTATCAAAATTTGGGATCTAGAAACAGCAAGAGAAGTCCTTACTATCAGAGGTCATAACGATTCAGTAGAATCCGTGGCAGTGACTCCTGATGGTAAGCGATTGATTGCTAGTTCACGTATCATTATCAAAGTCTGGGATTTAGAGACAGGAAAAGAGCTTTTACCGCTCATCGGTCATAGCGACTGGGTAGGAACTGTAGCAGTAACACCCGATGGTAAGCAGGTGATTTCTGGTTCATATGACGAAACTATTAAAATTTGGAGTCTTGAATCAGGACGAGAATTTTTTCCTTTAAAAGGTCATACTGATTCGATAAATGATTTGGCAGTGACACCAGACAGTAAACACGCGATTTCGGCTTCAGAAGACAACACTCTCAAGGTCTGGAATTTAGAAACATCAGAATCGATTTTCACCCTAAAAGGTCATACTGATCCGGTAAAGGCTTTGGCAGTAACACCAGACGGTAAACAAGTGATCTCTGGTTCATGGGACAAAACAATTCGAGTGTGGAATCTAAAAAGGGGAAAGGAAGTGTTCTGTCTAAAAGGATCTAATCGTTCAGTAGAATCTTTAGTGGTGACTCCGAATAGTAAAAATATAATTTCTGCTTCCTATGATGGAGTTATTCGCGTCTGGAGTCTGAAAGCTAGAAAACAAATATTTATCCTGAAAAGTCAAACAAGATTAATATATCCTGTAGCAGTGACACCAGACGGCAAAGGGTTAATTACTGGGTTAGTTGCCAATAACATTAAAACTTGGACTATTAAAAAAGTCGGAAATTTCAAAACAGCAAAGGAGCTTTTCACCCTAGAAGGACATACTGGTTCAGTAGAATATTTGGTAGTAACACCAGACAGCAAACAACTGATTTCCGCTTCCTGGGATAACAGTATCAAAATCTGGAATTTGGAAAGTGGAGAAGAACTTTTCACTCTAGAAGGTCATACCGAATTTGTAAATGCTGTGGCAGTCACACCGGATGGCAAACAGATAATTTCTGTTTCAAATGATAAAACGCTCAAAGTCTGGGATTTGGAGACTAGGAAGATTGTTGCCAGTTTTAAGGGAGATGGTGAGTTACTTGCTTGTGCTGTTGCACCTGATGGAGTAACGATTGTTGCAGGTGAGGCATCAGGACGGGTGCATTTTCTGCGGTTAGAAAATAGCAGCGGATTTGGTTAGCAGCGGATTTGGTAGCGGATGTAACGGATAAGTCAATTTTGAGCGATCGCCTTTTGAGAGCCAGAAAACACCAACCGTCTCTTTACCTGCCGATCGCGGTATAATATGTTCAAACTCAACAGTCGTGGCAGTAATGTTACAAAGAAACGACCAGGCTGAATTAAACATTACCACCTAATAGTTGTTCAGCCGTAAGTTCGAGGTGAGGAAATATCCCCGATTGAATCAAATCGCTGCCCACAAACTCCACCGCGTCATACCAACCTTCGACTAACGTGAGAACCGTGACTTTAGCATTTAGAGGATCAACAATCCAATATTCAGGAATATCCAAAACGCTATATTCGGCTCGTTTGGCACGATAGTCGGTGCTTTTCGTCGATTCGCTGACGACTTCAACAACGAGTAGAGGTGGGGGTTCATTTAATTCAATAACGGCTTCACGATTTTGCAGGTTACGCCACTGTTCTAGAGGAATCACAACGACATCGGGAATACGAACGGTATCCCATCGACCGGCGCGGGGAGAACGCACACCGACAACTCCAGCCAAGGCTGTCCATTCTTGTCCTATTTGAGCGCATTGGTTATCAAAGGTGCGTTCCAAGAATTTTAAAATGGCTCCATGTTTTCCAGTACCCAAGCTCATCGGGACTAGCTCTCCATTAACCAGTTCATAGCAAGTGTCTGTCCCGTCGTCATACTTCAAGTATTCTTCAAGAGTCAGGCGGTTGGTGGTTGTCAGCATGGCAGGTTGGGGAAGAGTATACCAAGTGGCGGTCAACTATAACAGCTAGAGCCGTGGGCAAATAACTGGGGACAAGAGACGTTGCAGGCAACGTCTCTACTAGATTCTGATGCTATTCAAATTTAGATGGTGATTGCTGTACCATCAAACTTAGTCAGCGAGAAACAGCTATCTTCGTTATAGGTCAGCTTTTGCTCCTGCAAAATCCCGATCGCGATCGCTTCCCCTAATTTTACCGATTCGGTGTAGTCTGTCCGCCAGTGTACACCTGCCATGTTGCGACCAATGGAAATATTTGCCGCTAGCTTATTCAATTCTCCGCCTACGGTGAGAACCTCTGTACCGGGTCCACTATAGGGAATGTAAGACACCAACTGCGTCCCATCTTCATTCGGCACCATTGGCTTGGGTATCTGATAAGACTCATCAAACCACGCCTTTAACATCGTCACACAAGCCCCCGCCACTGTTGCATGTCCCGCACCGTAAGCCGGATGAGTCGGTGATCCTTCGGGAAACACTTGCGGTAGCAGATAATTACCATTCTTATCAAACATCGCTTTAAGTGCTTGAGAATTGAGAATCTCTGGATGAATTGGATACTCCGCCCGTCCCGTCATAAGATTGTGAATCAATCCACCAAAGGCTTCAGGGCGCAGCCGCCGATGCACAAACCATTTTTGATACCAAACTGCTTTTAAGGCTCGCGTCGCCACTTCTGTGACTAAACTGAGGATATGAGGTCCACCAAACGTACCAAACCCATTCTGATTCTCTGACGTGAGATAGAAATTTCCCCGATCAAACGGTGCGCCCATATCCAATAAAATCAAACAAGCATTCAAATAAGCTTGATAGAGGGCATCAAAATGCACATAATTGCCTAAATCCCGCATATTCCGAATATAGCGCGGCACTTTGTCAAATTTATCCTGACCACTGAAATCAAAACCATTTTGCACCGCCAACCACATTTTGTAATCGGTCATAAAGTCGCTATTGGGAACAACCGTTCGTTGGCGTTGGTTAATTGTCAGCGTGCCATATTGGATATCTTTGAGCAGAAATTGCGAGATAAAAGGACCAACCACATCTCCCGGCGTAGATCCTCGGAAAATCACATCCGGTGTCACCTTACCATCTTCTTTCGGTCCCCGGAAATCCGAACAGTTTGAAAGTTCTTCGGCGGCTTTTTCAATATCGCAGTTATCGCGAAAGTCAGTAAAATTAACTTCCCGCAATAGCGCCATCCAGTAAAGTTCGATGGCTTCACAAGCATTTTCTGCCCCATCGATACGGGGAGCAGGGCGAATCGTTACTGACTGAGCATCGGGTCCTTCTAAGTCAAAGGCTAACGCGGCTTGCGGATTGATTAATCGACGACAACCTAGGCGTTTCTTTTCCTCGGAACTGGATTCGGATAACTCTGGTTTGCCGTGAGTACAGCCCCGTAGTATTGCCTCAAAATCGCCAGGATTGCCACTACACAAGGCTTTGAGTAAAAGGCGATAAGCTTTTTGGTCTACTTCACCCAACTTGTTATGGGGTAAACCTTTAGAATAGTTGGCAATGTAACTGAGTTCGTTCTCAGCGTTCCGATACGCCGACTCCTCACCATTATTTAAATGCTCAGGATGGGGGCGCAAAAAGGCAATTTCAGCCGCTTCTTCACGAACTTGGCGAGATAAGCTGCGACGGGAAAAGATTTTTTTCATATTAATCTATCCTTGGAACAAGAAGCTTTATTCTTCAACAGCAATAGCAACCCATCCGGATAACTTCTAGGTTGGGTTACCCCTAAAATTTTCCAGCTTAACTTTGTCTACCGTTGACCCACGGCAGACAAGGATACAGTTGCTCAGGTTAGACGATTAGACCAATGGTAGAGGCTTCAATGATTCGCTGTCTATATCCCACATTTTTCTTTACGAAAACGGGATGCCACCTGATGCGATCGCTCACAAAAATATGTATAAGGATAAAGTATTAACTGTTTTAATGCCGTAATAGGGACGCACCTACGTAGTCGGACTGGCGGTAAACTGCTAAATCCAGGTGAACTCCCCCAGTTTTGGTAGAGATCTCCTGTTTCTAACCCGGTCAGTTCATGGGCAGCAATACCCGGTGCAGCTGAGGAAGAATTCAGGAATCCGAGAAATGCCACAGCCCCCATTCCTCCTATTTCCCGTTCCCTGTTTCCTCCCCTCATCACAATACTTATTCAGTAACCCCTAAGCTAAAATCACGCATCATCTTCTTAATCTCTATGTTGTGCATTTCCTCCTGACCAATTTGACCCCGGGCAAATTCTTCGAGATAGATGGAAGCATCTTCCACGACATCCAGAAGGTCTTTATAGAGATCTAAGGCTTTTTTCTCATGATTAAGGCTTTCCTGTAAAACATCCTGCACAGAATGTTGGTAAGTTTCCTCGATGGGCGCAATCTTTTGGCTGGGATGACCTTCTAAGCCTGTGATAATTTCTCCCACCTGTTGAGCGTGGAGTAGAGACTCACTAGCCTGTGCCTTAAAAAAGTTGACAATGGGAATTCGGTTGGGACCAATGATCATCAAGGAGTAATGAGTGTAACGCACGACGCCAGCCAACTCAAACTCCATAATGGTGTTGAGCAGGGCAATGGTCTTTTTCAGGTCAAGTTCTTTCATCATGTTGAGGTTACAGTATGTAGATTCACTGAGATCTGTTTTAGTTTATCTTTAAAGGACTCTAACAAATCAGCCAATCTACAACAGTTGCTAGAGAACATTTCGCAACCTCAGTCAGGGGAGATGGGGGAGATGGGGAAGCTGGGGTGATGGGGGGAGCGATGTAGAGACGTGCCATGGCGCGTCTGGAAGCTGGGGGAGCAAGATGCTCCCATTACGGCGAACCGCTTATTTTTGGGCATTATTCAAGTTCGCCCCGTCTAAGTTAGCTCCCGCCATATCTGTTCCTGCGATAGTGGCGTTGTTGAGATTGGCATTGTTTAAATCAGTATTGCTCAGGTTCGCGCCTTCCAGGTTGGCACTGTCTAAGTTGGCTCCTGCCAAATTCGCTCCCGCTAAATCTGCCCCGTTGAGATTAACGCCATTTAGATTAGCACCTTCTAAGTTAGAATGACTTAGATTTGCGCCTTCGAGATTGGCTCCTGCCAAATTCGCATTGGCTAAATCGGCATTGGTACAATCGGCACCTTTGAGATTTTTGCCACTCAAATCAGCGCCGTTGAGGGTCAAGCCTGCACATTTGAAGTTACTGGGTGCGACATTGGCATCACTAGCTGTAGTGGGCGGGGATATCGCCTCTTCTGTCTGGGTGGGCTGACTGACGGCGGCATTGGTTACACTATTTCTCTGTAACAACCATCCAGCTACACCAAGGGCGATAAGCACCGGAAGTGCGATCGCGACCCCCATAACTAAAGGTTTACCACGTTTAGCTTTTCGGAGTTGAGCTTCAGCTTGGATGTTTTCTAGCTCAATCTGATGAATCGCCTCTTCCATAAACTCTGATGGAATTTGGGCTTCGGTTCCAGCATCGATTAGCTCTTGTACCGAATAGCTTTGGTTGTGCTGGGCATAGAGTTGAGCAGCTCGCGTCAAAACGTCTTCGGCTTGCTCTTCTGGAATTCGATGGTTTTGCAGTTTCATAGGAGAGTTAGCGTGAGTACAATGAGCAATTTCCAGATAAGGTGGCTGGTTCCGAGAAACGGAGAATAAATCGTCGTTAACGGTTTCAGCGTCTGGCGCAATTGAACGGCGATAAAATTTATAAGCAGACAACCTGAAGCTAGGTTGAATGCTTATTTAAATTTAGGCGGGAGTGGTTACTCTTACTATTGAGAATAGCTTACTCTTAAGAAAATTGAAGTGATTGAGGCGTATTTTTGAGGAAAAATGGTAAAATTTTACTGTTCCCTTAAAAAGGAATCGGTTAGTTAAAGCGTTGATAAAGAAAACAGTGACTAGAGATTAGTCAAATTTAGCGGTTGGGATTAGGGCGGGTTTTGTTGCTTTTTAATCCCTCAACCCGCCTCTTTGTCGTCTTTGGCATGCGATCGCGTATCGGTTACACAGCTGCATCATTAATCGACTTAACCAGGTGATGATTTGTAAATTAGTTAGATTAACCTTGGGGAAAAAGCCATGAATATCCGTATTGGGAACGGTTACGATATCCATAAACTGGGAAACGGACGCCCTTTGATTCTGGGGGGTGTAAACATTCCCCACGAATTGGGATTGCTAGGACATAGTGATGCAGATGTCCTCACCCATGCGATTATGGATGCCATGCTAGGCGCATTGAGTCTCGGCGATATAGGTCATTATTTTCCCCCCACCGACCCAAAATGGGCAGGAGCGGATAGTATAGAGTTATTGAGTCAGGTGAATCAGTTAGTGCGATCGCAGGGTTGGCAGATCAGCAATATTGATTCCGTCATCGTCGCCGAACGCCCCAAGCTCAAGCCTCACATCAAAACCATGCGCGATCGTATCAGCACAACTCTAGCATTACAACCCGATCAAATTGGGATTAAAGCCACCACGAATGAAAAATTAGGACCCGTGGGACGAGAAGAAGGTATAGCGGCTTATGCTGTAGCGTTATTAGTTAAAGAGCATTAGTTCTTGGTTGGAACTTAATAAACTCAATGTACCTCACCAACATGGAAAACGCTGTATAAAGCCAGTTTGGGCTTTATTTGGTGTTGATTTTTGTTTAAGTCCCGGAGGGATACTGAAATGATCTTGGGCATTCAATGATCGGCTTGGAACCTTCTGCCTTGTCTTAAAGGCTCAATTTCCAGGGAAAGTGTTAGTCTATCCTCTAGGACTATCAAGTTGATTGTTTACCAATTCTGATGAGCGCCCTTTTACCATACTCTGAAGACATTAAAAAAGCCAGACTCAACACCCAGAGTTTAGGATTCCCCAGTCAAACCCTTTCGGTCACTCCGCGACGTTTCCCTGCCAAACCATTGGGGATCAAAGGACGGTTGACCACAGCGCTAACTGTAGGTATAGCAACGGTTGTGGCGTTCACGAGTCAAGCCGCGATCGCGCTACAAGTGCAGGTGACTCCAGAAAGCCCTCAGTTAGGGGATACACTGTCGGTGATGATTGACACAGAAACCACAACTCAACCGCCAAGCGTGTCCATCGGGCAAAAAATCTATCCCGCCTTTCCTGTCACCGCCAATCGTTATCGCGCCTTACTCCCAACCACTCCTCTGGATAAATCCGGACGTTTAGAATTTCAAGTCATTGGGGATGGTGAGGTAAGAAACCTGGCTGTATTCCTGAAAAATCGATCATTTCCCACCCAGCGTATCCGACTATCGGGTAGTGCCAACCGATCCGCCACAGAACTGGAACTCAATCGGGTGGCTGAGTTTAAAACATTGGTGACGCCGCAAAAGTTCTGGAATGGACCCTTAGTCAAACCTAATGCAGGTCGAGTGTCTACAGTGTTTGGTGTGCGTCGTTATTATAACGGAGTATTCGCCGAGGATTATTATCATCGAGGCGTTGATTACGCGGCTGGAACAGGTTCACCTGTCTTAGCACCCGCCGCCGGACGAGTGGCGTTAGTGGGACGAGAATCACAGGGGTTTAATGTACATGGTAATACCGTCGGAATTGACCATGGTCAAGGGGTGTTGAGTATTATGCTGCACCTCAATCAAATCGACGTTCAAGAAGGAGATTTTGTCCAAGCCGGTCAAAGAATTGGTACAGTGGGTTCAACGGGGGCTTCTACGGGACCGCATTTGCACTGGGGACTGTATGTTCATGGCATTGCTGTAGATCCAGTACCCTGGAGATTTGACGGTATTGAATAATACAGGGTTTAAGTTTTTTTGAAGTTTTTTCCCATCTTATACACTTATGGGTTTTGTTTGAGGTAAACTCTGGTAAGTCTCCCCTAATCCGAGTGACTAATGGGCAATCCAATCCAACACCATGAGTATTGAAAAAATCGTAGAACAAGCTCTGCAAGATGGTTACTTAACCCCAGTCATGGAAACTGAGGTTGGGCGTATTTGTGATACAGCCTCAGAGCTTTCGATCGAAGAATATATGGCGTTGGATCGCCTGATGGGAGCGCTGTTGACGGGTGAAGTCGTCGCCGTTCCGCGCAAGCAGTTTATTAACGTGATGGAGGAGTTGGTACTCACCGAAGCGATCGCGCAAGTGGCGGAAATTGAAGCAACTAGCGATCAGGTGCTGGATGTGGGCGATATCGCCGCCTATGCTCTGAATCGACTGCCTCCTCTATATGCTACGACAGAAGAAGGGGCAAAATACCAACGTCAACGAGCCAAAGAAGAACTGCAAGACTTGATCACTCAGCAAGTTGATACGGCAATCATGCAAAATCAGCATCGACCCGATTTTGGCTCTGAACGCCAAGCGATTCGTCGAGGTAGCGGTAAAGATCTGTTCCAGCAGGTAAGTTCCTTACTCCAAGATTATGCCCCCAACTTTGAACCCAAATCTGATCTCAAAAATCCTTAGAGGCGCAGGGGAAGCAGGGGAAGCAGGGGAAGCAGGGGAAGCAGGGGGAGCAGGGGGAGCAGGGGGAGCAGGGGGAGATGAGAGAGATGGGGGAGATGGGGGAGCAATTTCCTAATCAACAAAGGACGAATGACAAATGACGAATCACTTCCGCACCAAGATAGGCGTTCCGACTTGAATTTGTTCATACAACGCCTGAATATCAGCATTTCGCATTCGTAAGCAGCCGTGAGAAACTGGCTGACCCACTAGATCTTCATCATTAGTACCATGAAAGCCGATCTGATGGTATTCGTCAGACCAAAATCCGATCCAGCGATCGCCTAAGGGGTTATCGGGTCCAGTCGGGATTAAGTCACCCGTAATCGGTTGTCGCCAGATGGGGTTCCGCTGTTTACGGAGAACCTTAAAGTTACCTGTTGGCGTTTCCCAACCCGGTTGACCCACAGCAACCGGATAGCTCGCGATCTCTTGCTCCCCCCAGTAACTGTACACCTTAGCATCACTCAAATCCACGACTAGCCGCACATCCAAAGCCACGATCGCCTGATTGAGATGGGGAGTTAGTAATGATACTTGGGCGATCGCGTTTACATCAGAAGCACCTGGATGGGGTAAAATTAATCCGGCTAAAGGAACAGGTGTATCTAAACCCCATCGCAAATCCAGGGTCATTCGCTCTCTTATCCATTCACCATACTTGCCTAATAGTGGAGGTGAATCTAACTCGCTCTCATCCTCCAATCCAGGAAATACCCTCTGAACCGATTGGGCAATTTCAGAGGAGAGCTGTATCGACTGACGTTGTTGCCACGCCACTGACAATAGTAATCCTGCTGCTCCAAAGCAAAGCAGCATCAAGCTAGTTTTTAGTGAGAAGGTTCCACCCATAATAACTGAGGAGGCTATCACAACCGAGGCAACTCTAACTTATCAAAACCACTTTATATTTGACATTGGCAGCCGTCTTACCCTTTTTTCCGGATAGGATGTCTTTCCTCTAGAAGAATGATGATAGGCTTTTCCAGATGCCATATTGAAACTTGACGGGAAACATTACCCGTTTGGAGGATGTACTTGGTAAGTTTGAATAGAGATAATTAAAATTTAGTTTATTCACCCCAACCAAGCCTTTGCTAATCTAAGCGGGAACTCTACGTGAAGTCAGGCGTCTGTGAAAAGTAAGGATGTTCTAGCACCCATTACCATCCATGAGCCAATCGATTTCTCTATCCTGGTCCCCGGTTGAGGTCACACCAAATAATGTGACGGTGCAACCTGAAAAACTCTCGAACTACGATTTAATTTTGCGCTGTCAGGACGGTATTACTCCTGACCGGGCTGCTTTTGCTGAACTGCTACGCCGATATCAGTCCCATGTGGAGAAGGTTTTATACCATTTGGCTCCAGATTGGCAGGACAGACCCGACTTGGCGCAAGAAGTTTGGATTAGAGTTTACCGGAATATTAAGCGCCTCAAGGAACCCGTCAAATTTAAGGGTTGGTTGAGTCGTATCACGACCAATCTTTTCTATGACGAGCTACGCAAGCGCAAGCGGGTAGCTCCGCCATTGTCCCTGGATGCACCGCGTCGGATGGATGATGGTGAGATGGATTGGGAAATTGCTGCTGATGGTCCAAGTCCGGAAGACAATATGGCAACGCGGGAATTTTACGCCCAGCTACGAGAAGCCATTAAAGACTTGCCAGAAGCATTCCGCACGACTATTGTCTTGCGAGAAATTGAAGGGATGGCTTATGAAGAGATTGCCGAAATTACAGGGGTATCCCTGGGAACCGTCAAGTCGCGTATCGCTAGAGCCCGCTCAAGACTGCAATCTCAACTGCAACCCTATCTAGATGTTTAATTGTCTCCGGATTAGAATGGGGAAATTGTTCCCCTAAACCAAAGTTCATTCTATGATGGGATATATAACGTCTTGGGTGAAGTAATCCCAAACGCTTGAGGGCAATGGGATGAAGGGTGTAATAGTTCACCCAAGTCTTGCGTTACCCTGACTAAGGTCAACTTTCAACTATTATTTGCTAAGCTGCAAAAGCTGGCAGGTTAACGGTAAAAGTCAAACCTTATCAGCCAATACAGTTTAACAGTGGGGCTGGGCATCTCCTCACTATAAAACGCCAACAGCGTAATTGATCAGATTACGACCAAGGAAGCCCATACGCTCTCTCGAATAGAGTCAGTGTGGGATGATGTCACAAACGATAACGATCCATAATTGAGCGCTAGTGAAGACTCGGTGGTGATCTAAAATGAACTCTAATTTTGATGCTCATAACTGTTCCGGGCAAAAAGCTGCCAGAGACATGGATAGTCTACAGCGCGATCGCTTTGAACTCATCAGTGCCTACATCGATGGTGAGGTGACAGCAGCCGAGCGCTATCAAGTGCAAGATTGGTTAGCCAATGATGCCAATAGCCAACGCTTGTATGCTCGACTGATGAAGCTACGCCAAGGGCTGCATCAGCTCCCCGTACCTGCCACTCAGGTAACCACTCAAGAGACGGCAAATCAGGTGTTTAGCCGCATTGATCGCCGCCGCATACGGAACACCATGGTTTGGGGGAGTGCCGCGATCGCCGCAATGTTTGTCAGTGCCTTTTCTGGGATACTCCCTGGTAGTCAGTTTATGCCACGGTTGGCTCAAACTCCTGTAACCGAAGAGGCGGCGGAACCTCTGATGATCGCCGTGAACCGTCCAGTTATCCAAATCCCCAAGGCTAAAAGTGCCTCGCCGGAAAATTTTATTGATTCTGCCATCTTCAATCCCTAACTATCCTGTCGCTGGCAAGAAAATAGAAAAATATCTCCACCTTATACCCCATTTCCTTGATGGGGTATTCATAATTCAGACTTCATCGGATTCCACCAACCCGAAGAAATGAGTGTACCCCCTAAACGCTGCACTCGCTCAGGTTGCATCAGGTAAATCCAAGCCTGTCCTAACGATTGGTTCGCCAGATCATAAATAGTCACTTGTTGCCGATAATATTCATTGTCCTCTGGGATTCGCTGCGGATTGTAGTCTTCTAGCTGATCCAAAACGGTTAAAAGGGTTGGTTCAGTAAACGTCAGTAAAAATCCTCGCACCGGACTATTTCCAGGAATCATCGCTGGATAGCCGATGGGCAAATTAAACAGTTGACCCAACGCGATCGCAGGTTGGGCGGCTATCACTTTTCCTTCACAGTAGCGTTGATAATTGACTTCCCCAGGTTTGAGAGTCCCGTAAACAAACACCTGGATGGACATATTCCCCTCCTAATCCTTTGACTGTCCTGGACTAAGCTTTGAAAATAATTGATCAGATTTCATGGTAGAGTTTAGGGGTTGAAGTTACGAAAATCCGTTCCCTGTGACACACCGAGCGAAGTCGAGGTGTTCCCTGTTCCCTTCTTTCACCTTTATCAAAACTAATCATTCACTTCAGAAATTCTATTCCCATAGCTAGATCCCAAGTCAACCCTAGGTCTATGCTAGTTACTAATTCAGGACATCCATCAATATCCCCATCGTGAGATTGCTGAAGGCTTCACATTTTGTTACAAATGTAAAGAGACAACTCGCGTGGATAACAGGACTACTATGCTCGGTGGCTTTGCCGGTTTAACCAACCCGTCTGGTACAGATTGGGGCGAACGGATGCTCAATACCGTCGCTAGCAATACGATTCGCCACCTCTTTACTCGCAGTGAGTCTGTCGAGGTTTCGGTGCGCTGCAATCCCTCCAGTAAACTGTTACAGGGTAGCATTGACAGCTTTAAGATGCAGGGGCGAGGCTTGGTGATCCGTAGACAGTTTCGGACTGAGGAGATGTCCTTTGAAACAGACGCTGTGTCCTTGGACTTCAGTTCTGTCCTCAAGGGTCAGATCCACCTGAAGCAACCTACCCAAGCGATCGCCCAAGTCGTGTTGACAGAACCCGATATCAACCAGTCGTTTAAAGCCGAACTGGTGCGAAAGCGTTTAGAAAATATTTCCATTCCCGAATTGGAGGATATCACTGGGGGTAAACCAATTTCCTTCACCGACGTGCAACTCAAGCTGCTTCCCAATAACCGGATTCAGCTTTTTGCCAAAGTTAACCTTCCCGATCAGGAGTTAGTCCCGATTAGCATGACCTCAACTTTAGCTGTAGAACGGCGGCGGCGGATTCTGTTCAAAGACTCTAAATTTGAACCGGATACTATTCCAGAGGAATTGCGAGGCAATTCTGAAGCCTTGACCGATGCCCTGGATAAGATTTTGAATAATATGGTGGATCTGGATCGCTTCAATCTTGATGGCGTTACGATGCGAATCAATCGCCTAGAAACCCAAGGACAACAGCTGATATTCAGTGGTTACGCCCAAATTGATCGTATTCCTAATACTCCGTAACCATTAAGGGGGTGTAGGGTGTAGGGTGTAGGGTGCGGAGCAGACAAGGCAACAAGGAAAAATTTGCCCTCTTTTCCTCTTCCCTCATCACGAATTGAGCAACTGCATGTCATTGAACGCCTTTTTTTCCTTGGGTGGGGTCGTTATGTTGCCCCTATTAGTGCTTTCTATCTTAGCGATCGCGCTAATTTTAGAACGGATCAATTTTTGGCGGCGAGTCACCCAGCGCCAGAACCGCCTGATGCGAGAGGTGCTGCACCTCTACCAACAAAATCCCCCAGAAGCCTTTCTCAAGCTAGAACAAAACAGTGATCTGCCGATCGCCCGAATTTTTCTAGCGGCGTTGGAACTCAAACGTCCCACTCCCGAACAATTTCGACTCGCCCTCGAAAGTGCGGTGCAAGCGGAATTACCGATTCTCAAGCGGTTCAACACAGCATTTGAGACCATCATTAGTGTCTCACCTCTACTGGGACTTTTAGGTACAATTTTAGGCTTAATTGACGCCTTTGCCGCCCTACGGATTGGGGATATTGGCGGTCAAACCACCGTGGGTGTAACAGGGGGTATCAGTGAAGCCTTAATTTCCACCGTCGCCGGGTTGAGTGTCGCGATCGCGACTCTAATATTTGCTAACACCTTTCGCGGATTGTATCGACGCCAACTCGCCCTGATTCAGGAGTATGGGGGAAAGCTGGAACTGATTTATCTCGGTTATTACGAGCGAATTAAATGAAATAGTTTTGAGTTTTGCTCCTTCACAACCTTCGAGAGAACCTGGTTTTGTGTAGGGGCGGGTTTAGGGAATATTGTGCCAGATTTTGATAATAACGTTTGTGCAAAACCCGCCCTTCCCCCGTGTTTCAGTCAGGACTAATTTCTCAATTTCTCAATAAAATACCAGGTTTTGACTAAATTTCCTTGCATCAGGGCAGCAACACCAGAAAGGGCTTGAACTTCTGGCAGATTGGGGTTGAGACTTAAAGCAGGTTTGAGCGCAGTTTGAGCATCTCTACCTCGCCATTCATATAAATAAACGAAGGCAAGATAAGCATGAGCATAAGGATTTTGGGGATCAAGCTGGACAACCCGTTTTAACGCTGCGATCGCACTGTGGGAATCTACCTGTAAAACTCTAGATAAAGCTAGTGCATACGCCAAATCTAACCGTTGCGGTTCCAACTTTAACCGATGAGTTAACGCCAAGTCTGCCTGCACGAGGTAATCCTGAATTGGGTCATACTGATTAATTCGACCCGTTTGTTCAAAGATAGCTTCCAGGGAATCAGAACCATTTGGTAAAGTCGCTGCTAATGTCCGAAATTGGGTAATTAGGTCTAATTCCGGTGCAGGTGTTGTAGACGCTTTTGGGTCAATTTTTATTTGAACGGCTGGTACTGATATCGGATAGGTTTCCCCCGTCTCTCGATTCAAATAGGTTGCTTTTAAGGTATACGTTCCTGCGGGGATATCTGCCGGAGGTAACATCGCCATCTGTTCAATAACCTGGTATTTGGGTGATGGATTGGTGATGGTTGATAGTTGACGGTTGTTTGTGGACTTTGGAAACAAGTTTCCCATGGCAATACCATGATCATGTAGCCATTGATATTGATATCCTGCTTCCAGCGAATGCCAGGTTAATAGCACAATTCCCGATTGTAACGGTTGCCAATCCCCTGTCCATTCATAGGTAACAGGTACAGGTAAACCAGGGGGGGCTGTCTCTGGGACAATCACCCGATTTAATTGAATTTTATTTAATCCTTCGACTACGCTTAAGGACAGGCTGTTGAATAAGGGCTTATTTTGTTGTTCATTCATTGGTGAAGAGGGCGGGTTTTGTTGTTTATTTATTGGTGGGTATCTGAAGTTAGTTCCTAAACCCGCCCCTACAATTGGGTCTAACTCTGTCCCGATAATTGACTGTTTTCTGTTAACTTTTTCTACCTGGAAAAATGGCTGATGTCGATGATAGAGCTTGAGCAGACTTCCATCAGGTAAATCCCAAGTTTTCTGGAGTTGGAACTCGCCCCCTTTTTCAACCTTCTCAACTATAGCCGCTTGCGCCTCAGGAACAGAACCTTGCTCCCCTGTTTTCGTCACAAACCAAGAGAGCGATCGCGCATCCTGTTCAACTTGCTTTTCTCGTACTCCCACCTGACGCCCATACACCTGAAAATCTCGCAACGCCCCATAATAATTTAAATTGTGCTGATTAATTTCAGGGGTTGATGGTAATACGCCTAACGTTGTCTGTAAATTCGGAGAAGTTTGGATAATTTCATCAATCACTTGATCCAGGGGAATAGGTTGTCCAAAATAAGGAAAATGTTGAACACGCGGCGCAAGAACTTTAGTTAAAAAACCACCGCCCAAAGGAAACAAATTCAGCACCATTAACACAGACGCAAACCCCACCGTACCCCAGCGAACAGACTTACCCCAACCCCCTTGCCATAGAACCAAACCCGATGCTAAAACTAACGAAAATACAGACAACAATGGCAAAATATACCGAGCATCCTTATTCACATTCAGAGAACATAGTAAATACCCCCCGACCAAAAACACAGCCAGCCAACCGCAAGAAAAATCCCACCGTAACGCACCCAACCCATATCCTTTCTGAAACCCTCTGCGCCCCTCTGCGTTAACCTCTGCGCCCCTCTGCGTTGAAAAAACATCCTCCCTTTCCCTACCCCAAACTCTCTCTTTTTTGCGCCAATAAAGAATCAAACCCACAATCGGCACAAGCAACAGAACCCACGACACCAAAAAAGGTAAAATCTTCCCATAATAAAGCCAAGCCTCCAAAGTGTTCAGCGCCGGATCACCCTCTGCGATCGCGGAATCTAACGTGGCTCGTTTCCCAGAGGTTAAAATGAGTAGCCAGTTGGTGCGATACCAGGGAGCAAATACCAACCCAGACACCAACAATCCCACGATTAATTGAACCAAGCGTCCCCAATATCGCCGTCGAATAGTCCCCACAATCACCCAGACAATCGGGATAAATAGAAAGAATAGCGCCGTTTGCTTAACCATGAGCGCTAATCCCAGGGATAAGCCAAAGATTATTGCCCAGAGTAGAGATTGAAGCGATCGGCTGCCGATCAATTTTGTAGGTTGGGTTGAGATACGAAACCCAACGCCATCGTTATTGTGAACATTATCATGTCCGCCTAAACAGTCATCATTTCCTTTTCCCTTGTCTCCATCAAATTTAACTGATGATATTAAACCTTGATTTCGCCAAACCGTGAGACAGAAGAAACTAAGTGTAACAACAGCCGTCAGGGGATAATCCAGCAGGAATTCTAAACGATAGCGATAGAGTCCCGGTAAAAGCACCGTTAATCCAGCCGCCCATAATCCAACCCGACGGTTGAAAAGTTGGACACCTAAACCATAAACTGAACCGATAAGAATAGCATGAAAGAGTAATAGAACCAGTGTGGCTTGATCCGTTCCCCGACCAAAAACATGTTGAATAATCGCCGTAGCGATATACGTAAACGGCGGTATCTTAGACGAAAGTTGCCAGAAATTCGTCCACCATTCCCCAGAGAACCACTCCGGATGCTGCAAGGCTTGCCAATAATTTAACGCACCCGTTAAATAATCCGCTTGATCCCAAGCCGGGACAGAATTGTCAAGCGCAAACCACAGGCGATCGCACAACGCGCTGGCTAGCCAAATTAGTCCGAGAATTCCCAGATATTTGCGGTTCCCCGTTTTCCACCACTGTAATCGGTTGTTCATGGTTGATTGTTTATTGTCTACTTTCGAGGATCACGTTTTTCCAATAAGTACCAGGACATAGTTTATGTACGCTGTACTAAGAAATGATTGATTTGATCATCTTCACATGAGAAATACCCGCTTCTTCAAATCTATCTCCCTCTGGTAGAAAGCCAAGTTTTAGATACAGCGATTTCACATAATATTGAGCATGAATAAGCACTGTATTGATTTGCTTTTTGGCAGCAATTTCTAGAGATTTTTCCATCAATAGCTTACCGATTCCTCGTCCTCGGAAATCAGATAAAACAGCGAGGCGTTCAATTTTAGCCGTTTGATGATCCAAATATCTCACCCTGACGGTTCCCACAGCCTGATTCTCGACATACGCCAGAATATGATCGGCGGTTTCATCTTTGCCATCCAAATCCAAACTTGGATCAACACCTTGTTCAATATGAAAAACCGAGCGTCTCACTCCTTGAATAGCGGCTGAATATTCTTTATAATTAACAATCTTGAACGTGATATGGCTCATCGCGATCGCTCCATCGTTCGTAGTCAGGGATGCAAGCCTATTCACGGTAACAATTTGAGTAAAGGGCGACCCGAACAAATTGAGTGGACACCATTGTTAATTAATGCAAGCGGGTCGCCCCTACAGGAGAATAACCGCACCAGCAAATAGCTTGATCAACTGTGCAATTTACCCATTATGGCAAGGGCAAGGAAATGCGTTAACCACTTACCCTAATTCTGCAAGAACTGTATCAGTTGTTCCAATTTCGACCAAGCCGCCCCACTTTTGAGAATATCCTTTGCCTGTTCAATCCCAGCTTGGTGATCCTCTAACGCCACTACCCCAGCCACTTGCAAGGCTAAGGAGGTATTTAACGCCACCACATCCTGCTGGGCAGCGGTTCCTTTCCCCTGTAAAACATTCGTTAAAATGTCCACATTGTCCGCCACATCGCCGCCACGCAACGCCCCTGTTGGTGCTGACGTTAAGCCCAACTGTTGCGGATTCAGCGTAGACAGTCGCACCCCACCATCGGATAAAAGTGCCAAGTCGGTTTCGTCAGCCAATCCCGCTTCATCTAGGTTTTCTCGTCCATGTAGGACAATTCCCTGATGAATTCCCATTTGTTTTAACGCATGGGCAACTGTTGACACCACGTTAGCGTCAAATACGCCAATCACTTGACCTGTGGGGCGCAATGGATTGACTAGCGGTCCTAACAGATTAAATACTGTCCGCACCTTCAAAGTTTGTCGCAATGGGGCTACCGCTTTCATGGCGGGATGCCATCCCCGGGCAAAGAGAAACGTCACGCCCACCTCGTCCAATGCGGACTGGACTTTTTCTGGTGGGGCAGATAAATTGACGCCCAACGCCTCCAAAACATCGGCTGAACCCACTTTCGAGGAGGCTGAACGATTCCCATGTTTGGCAACCCGTACACCCGTCGCCGCCGCGACAAAAGCTACCGCCGTCGATATATTAAAGGTGGATGCACCATCGCCGCCTGTGCCACAGGTATCAATAACTGGTGTTTTATGGTCAATGGCGTCCTGCTGTAAGGATTGCTCCTGCAAGACTTGAGCCATTCCTGCCAATTCCGATGGAGAGACGCCTTTTGCCTGAATCGCAGCCAGAATCGCCCCCGATAACACTGGCGGAATGTCCTCGTTGAGCCATCCCTGCATCAGTTGTGCGGCTTGGTCACGGGATAATGATTGTCCGTCGAGAATCTGTTGCAGCAGGTTAGACCAGTTGATAGGAGTTTGGATCATGGGTTGATGTTTATCTGGAAAAATAGGAGCTTGGTGAATGGCGACTATGAAAAAGTGTAATATCGTACCGGATATTATGGAGGGCGATTACTGGACTAAATAATCTAAACAAATACAAAGAAAGTTTTATTAGAGTACAAGCGTTAACATCCTCTCCCCTGCCCCTCTGCTCGCCTGCTTCCCTGCACCTGTACAGGGTCAATCGAAAACGTTTCCATCTCCTGAATGTTATCATGGGCATTCAAAAACCTGACGGCACCTTAACTGAGTTTAGCGTTAACTCAAAACCCTTGTTTCATTCCAATCCCACCCGACCCAATCCAGCTAGAACCTCTGTTGTGGACACTCCATCCAAACCTGTTGAGGCACAGCTAAATGAACGTGAAGACCGCTTCCGCGCTAGCTTTGAGCAAGCGACAGTTGGCATCAAACACGTATCGACGGATGGCAAAGTCATCCAGGTCAACCCTAAATTTTGTCAAATCGTTGGTTATACCCGTGAACAAGTTCTCACCCGCACCTGGCAAGACCTAACCCACCCTGATGACTGGGCAAGCGATCGCGCGATAATGGAGTTACTCTTAGCGGGGACTCTCGACTGTCACTGCCAACAAAAACGATACCGACACCAAGATGGCAGCATTGTCTGGGTGCAAATTACCCTATCCTTAGTGCGAACGCCTCAAGGAGATCCGAAATACTTTTTGCTCGTCGTTCAAGATATGAGCGCTCGTCAAACGGCTGAATTGGCGTTGCGGCCAGAAGAACCCTGGCGCGAAAAATCTCGCCGCGAAGCCTTGCTCAATCGCCTCTCGACGCAAATCCGCAATAGTTTAGACATAGATACGATTCTGGAAACAACGGTACTGGAAATCCGCCAGCTATTGCGAATCGATCGCTGTCAGTTTATCCGATATCATACTGAGCAAACGCCAGCTTATTGGAAAGTTGTCACAGAAGATCGAGAGTCTCAGCTTCCCGATTTGACAGATTGCTATTGGGCGGATACCAATACCGTTCTCACGCAGCAGATATTACATCTGGACATTGTGCGGATTGATACCGTTGAAACGGTGAGCGATCCATTATTGCAGGAATTTATGCGATCGCTCGACTATCAGTCTCTCTTGCTTATCCCCCTAGAAACCCCGTCCGGAATCACCGGGATTATCAGTTGCAGCCACACTCAGCAGACTCGCCCTTGGACAGATAGCGAAGTTGAACTCCTGCAAGCGGTGATTAGTCAACTGCTCATGGCGCTCCAACAGGCTGAACTTTACGCCGCTAGCTGTCGAGCCACAGAACACGCCCGCAAACAAGCCGCCCAATTATCAAAAACACTCCACGACTTGCAGCGCACCCAATCCCAGTTGATCCAAAGCGAAAAAATGTCCAGTTTGGGTCAGCTTGTGGCAGGTATTGCTCACGAAATCAATAATCCTGTCAATTTTATTTATGGCAATCTCATTTATGCCCAAGAATATTACCAAGACCTCATAGCGCTGGTGCAACTTTACCGCACCGCTTATCCTAATCCTCCAGCCGTTATTAAAGAGCGGATAGATAGCATCGATTTGGACTTTATTTTAACCGACTTTGCCAAACTTCAATATTCGATGAAAGTTGGCGCTGAACGGATTCGAGAAATTGTGCAATCGTTGCGGACATTTTCTCGTTTAGATGAGTCAGGGCGCAAGACAATAGACATTCATTCGGGTATTGAAAGTGCTTTGATGATTTTGCAATATCGACTCAAGGAGAAACCCGGAGCAGCAGGAATCTGTGTGATTAAAGAGTATGAAAAATTACCCCCAGTCGATTGTTGGCCCGGACAGTTAAATCAAGTTTTCATGAATATTTTGACGAATGCGATTGACGCGATCGAGGACAAGGAAAATTGCGATTCGTCTCAAACGGAGGCGGACTTTTCAAAGGATACTGTCTTATTTTCACCAACGATTACGATTCGTACAGGTCTTAGTCAAACGGACTCCGCACACCCCTCAATAACGGATGGTTTAACCGAGGAACACTCCAGGGGAGAAATGGATAATTCTGAACCGGACAATCCTTATATTTGTATCCGCATTGCAGATAATGGAATCGGGATGAGTCCACAGACCAAAAAACGGCTATTTGACCCCTTTTTTACTACAAAACCTGTAGGCTTAGGGACGGGGTTAGGGTTGGCGGTTAGTTACCAAATTGTTGTTGAAAAACATGGCGGTAAGCTGTGGTGTAATTCAACCCCTGAACAAGGGGCTGAGTTTGTGGTTGAGATTCCTATACGACAACCGCCGCATAAGCGCTGATGGGGGAAAATTGCTCCGGTTCCCCCCTTCTGAATCTATGCATTACTCACATCTTTCTTAACAATTCAGAAGGCTGGACATGGCTGATGGGAGAGGGGTTGGGGGTGAGGTCTGATTACTCAATTCGCTGTTACCTTCCATTACATTTTTCGCTCTATCTGAGCAAAATGTTCCAACAACAATCGGTGAATAAAAATATACCCTCCTCCCACCTTCTGTAAAAAAATCTGCTGCGTCGCATAATCCAGAAATCGCGCATAATTCCAGGGAATACAACCACTGAAATAAAGCACTAACCGTAACGTAAAATGCTGAATGCAAGCAATCCCCGCAGGTGAAAATAACCCAAACAGCAATCCAATCACAGCACCAAATAAAATCGGTAGTCCCACGATTTGCGCCAAACCTACCATAGCAACTACCCCAATTAAAGCAAAAATTAAGGTATTTTGTGCCGATTGCCATATCCCTTGGTTGGGAACTGTACTTGTCTCAATTCCGCCCCCCGTTAATCCACGCAATAAGACGAAAATTAATCCCGTTCCTATACCACTTAATCCATAAGTTATCCCCTCAATTATCGCCCCCTGACTCGGCGTAATCAGCCAGAAAATGAGTCCACTGCTGAAACCAAATATTAATCCTACGGTTAACCCAATTCGCAACCCCGGTACTATATTTCGTTTTGCTTTTACCCATGACCATTTCAACGTTTCCACGGGTTCAATCTGATTCATAACTAACGCGACAATTAACCCCGCCATCAACCCGCCGCCGAGTCCCATAATTAATCCTGCTAATAGAGTAATTTCCCGCCAAAACATAAGCTCGACATTCAGCCCCCCACCTAACCCCATAATTAATCCACCGATTAAACCGACTCCTAGAGAATAAAGCCATTTTTGCGCTTTAGTGTTTAACCAACTCGGCTGTAATCGCTCAATTAAAAATACGGTTTCTGAGTTTTGGTACATTCGTTTTGCCAGCCAAATTAACCAGTTAATTACCTGCTCTTGGTTATACTTGACTTGACCCCGCCTGCGCTTAAACATCCGCTGAATGTACCGATCAAATAAATGCTTGCGCCAGTCGTCTAAACCACTCCTTTGCGGTAACTCATCCAGGGATATTCCCTGATACGCCAGGGTGATAATACTTAACATCAACGGGGATTGGGCTAAGTCTTGTAAGGTGCTATCTGATCGCAACACTTGGCGCACTACTGTAAGTTGCGTCCCAGCACTGTTTAGATAGCGATCAATTTGGACTAAGGTAAGCGGTTGCAGACAAATGGCGGCTTGTAAATTCAAACGCTGCTGTAGGGCTTGATAATCCCGAATTCGACTACAAACCACGAGTTCAGTTGTGCCATGTTCGCTAGTAAATTGATTGATGGCGGTAACACAAGCCTCTCTTAATGTAATACTTACTTCGTCCAACCCATCTAATAAAAGTAACAGTTCTCCGGAATCAATCCAGGTTTGACCAATATCTTTCGATACTTGATATTTGGTATGCAGTTCGTTAACTAACCAGTCAGCAATGGTTTGCTTACCCCCCGTCCAAGAGGATAAATTAAAGACCACAGGAATCGGATGATTACTATCAACGTCTGCTTGATCCAATAGATCGCGAGTTAATTCTAAAAGCGTCGTGGTTTTGCCACTTCCCGGTTCCCCTAAAATTAAGAGCGATCGCCCCTCGCCCATCGCTAGAAACTTCTCACTGACTTTAATTCCCGGTAATAGGGTTTGCTGGAACTCCCCGGAACCCTCCCAAACCAATTCCCAAGGGCGTTCGACTAAATCGAGACGTTCTTCTAAGCCTAGTTCAATTAAGACGCGACCATGTAACGAGGTTTCTAATACGCCTTTGATCCAATAGTTTCTCACTTTATTGAGTAATATATGGCGAAACTGTACATCCTGGCGTGTCTGTTTCGGTTGGGGTTTAGACGGAGAACTTTGGGGTGAATAGGTTCTATTTTCTGAGGATACAGGTTGAATTAAATAACTGGGTACGGGGTCAGTAATATTTTTTAACGACAGATCGCCTAAAAATGTGGTGGGTAACTGTAAATGATTTTTGACCAAATCATAAACAATCTGAGAAATGCAAATTCCTCCCGGTTGTGCCTTCCCTTCTAAACGGGCGGCAATATTCACCCCATTACCCATGACATCGCCTTCACTGACAAAGACATCACCTAAGTGAATACCAATCCGATGTAAAATAATGTCATTCTCTGATAACCTTTGGGCAGCTTGAGCCAGGGATTTCTGAATTTCAATCGCACAATCCACCGCCAGAACCGCACTGGGAAAATACATCAACAAGCCATCCCCAGTAGACTTAATCGTCTGTCCAGAAAACTGCTGACATAATTGCCGCATTAACTCTAAATCCCGGTGAATTAAGTCCAGAGTGTGTTCTTCATCCGCCGACATTCTGGCACTAAAACCCACACCATCGGTAAACGCGATCGCGGCTAGGGTGCGCTGAGTCTGAAGCTGAGACGGTAAGCTGTTTACAGTTCTCTTGGGACGAGGTAAAGTCTGGCTAGGTAAGGGGATTGTCGCACTAGATGGTAAGGCGGCGATCGCGTCTAATACTTCTCTCACATTGTCATAGCGATCGCGGATATCCTGACACACCATTTTCGCTAAAATGTCATGAAAACGTGAGGCTTCTGCCACCTGATCTCGCCACAGTATCTCACCCGTTTTCGGATCGGTGGGCAAGTGATGCGGTAATACGCCAGTTAAGGCTTGAATCCCCAACATTCCCACCGCATGAATATCGCTACTAAAACGCGGTTTTCCCGCACATTGTTCGGGAGGCATATAACCGGGTGTACCAATAGCAATCGTCACTTCTGTTGGGGAACTTGTCGCCGTACTTACCCGTTTAACTGTGCCAAAGTCAATTAAAATAATCTTGCCATCCGCTGCCCGTCGAATTAAATTAGAGGGTTTAATATCCCGATGAATAACCTGATGTTGATGAACAATGTTTAAGATTTCTAAGATATCCCAGACTAACCGGATCGCCTGCATCTCATCCAATCGGCGTCCAGCCGCTAACTCGTGACGTAAATCATCCCCTTCAATATGTTCTTGAACTAAATAAAATTGCTGATTATCTTCAAAATGGGCTAAAAGCTGAGGAATTTGGTCATGATTGCCCAATTGATACAAAACCCGCGCCTCGGTATCAAATAGGCGGCGAGACGCCTCTAATACAGAGGGATTTGCCACCTGCGGCTTCAGTTGCTTAACCACACAATAAGGATGTCCAGGTAAATCGCGATCGCGTGCCAGGTAGGTTTCGCCAAAACCCCCACGCCCCAAAGGTTGGATAATTTCATAGCGCCCCCGTAGTCGTGTCCCAATCATAAGATTTGTGTAGACTCTCAGCAGGTTTTATTGACCGCACAAGTGATATAATTCTGCCATAGCCCCTCGAAAAAGCACGTTCCGTCTCAATCGTAACGCCAACAAAATTTTCTTAACATTCCGCTGCCATTTCCACGCATCATATTAAGAAAAATGAACATTCAATCCCTAGGTTTTTCCGTCAACGGCTTCACGGCTGCCGGAGTCGTATTGACGACAATCCTTACCACCCTACCTACACCAGTTCAAGCCATCACCTTAGTCACTCAACGCACAGCCTTAAACGGGAATGACTCTGTTGAATGGTCAAGTTTAGGCAAAGTCTTTCCTGCGGCTGTCTTACCAAGTTCCTTTGACGCCACCTCGGAGGTGGGCTTAGGGCTAAAGGTGCAAATCCCACCGCCTACACCTGGCATTACGCCGCCATTAGTCTTTCAAACCTTGCCCCCACCCCATGGCATCCCCACCAATTTTGCTCCCGGCGATTTTATCTTGTTTACAGGCTTAAACCCAGCTATTTTTCCTTCTCCTGGTAATCCGGGTTCATTAACTATTACCTTTGATACCCCTGTCAAAGGTGCTGGAACTCAGATTGCTGTAGATGATACGTTTTCCTTCACCGCATTTGTCACTGCCTTTGATGCCAACGATACCTTACTCGGCAGTTTCTCAGTACCTGGAACATCCTCAATAGAGTTAGATAATTCAGCCGCGTTTCTTGGTATACTCAGCGACAAACCGAATATCAAGCGCGTCGTTTATAGCACGTCTGAGTCAGATCGCGCCTTTGCAATCAACACACTCAGCCTGAATACAGTCCCTGTTCCTGAACCCAGTAGTCTCGCTGCGCTGGCACTTTTGGGCTTGGGTGCATTAACCCGCGCTTGTTGGGTTTCGTTCCTCAACCCAACCTACAAAGATGACAAATGACATAAACGCAGGACAAATGACAAATCTCTGGACATCGGCTGACCATGCGCTATCTTATTTAGAGCGATCGGATAATCTCCCCCATCGCACTGAAGGTGAAGCTGTTGTCTTAGAAGAGGTTCCTAAAACCGTCAAACGTATCCTCGATTTAGGTACTGGAGATGGACGCCTTTTGGCACTGCTGAAAATTGACCGCCCCTATGTCGAGAGTATCGCGATCGATTTTTCGCCCACAATGCTTGATGCTGCCAAACAGCGCTTTGCTGGGGATGAGACGGTAAAAATCATCGCCCATGATTTAGATCATCCCTTGCCCGAGTTAGGTATATTTGACGCGATCGTTTCTAGCTTTGCCATTCATCACCTAACTCATGAACGCAAGTATTCCCTTTATGCTGAACTCTTTAACGTGCTAGAACCCGGTGGTATTTTTTGTAACTTAGAACACGTCGCCTCTCCCACACCAGCACTCCATGAACATTTCCGCGCTTGCATGGGGATTGCTGACAAACCAGATGATCCCTCGAATAAATTATTGGATGTAGAAACTCAACTGAAATGGCTACGAGAAATTGGTTATACTGATGTCGATTGTTATTGGAAATGGCTGGAACTGGCGCTTCTGATTGGTAGAAAACCGAATACAACAGAAAAGCAATAGCAAATCATTGAAGTAGAGACGCGCCATGGCGCGTCTCTACAATGGTGCCGAACATCCTAATCGATGTGTCTATTGCTATACCAATAAGCTGTCATGCATTTAAATTGGGTATTAGTAGCGAGCAAGATGCAAAGCCTGCGGCATGGCTTCGCTAAACGCACTACAAGGATTGCGCCATTATTGATATTAAGATTTAAATGCCGAACAGCTTACCGTTCAGGAGACAACCCCTACCTTAACCAAACCCGCCCTTGCTGAAGGTTAAATATCAAGTCAACTCCTCTATCTTCCTCATCTTCTACATCTCTCCTCTCTCCCTCATCAACTGTGAAACGTTAGAAGCATTTACTGATTCCACACTTCATCAATCGGTGGTGGTTCAGGGGGTAGAGGGCGTGATGAAAGGGGCTTTTCGTTCGTCTCCGAGGACTGATTTAAAGCGTGCATCGGATTGTTACCCCGGATAGTCCCCACCCAATTATTTTGATTTTGGGGTGTCACTGTGGATAAAGCATTGCCTCGATCCAGCAAATAACTCAGATGATGTAGCCCTTCACACAACCGATGTAAATGGGCGCAACGATACTCCGCCGCTTGCCAATCTCCAGCTTCTAAGGCTTCAGCGTATCCGCGCTGTAAAGCTCTAATGAGTCTGAGTTGGGTTTCAATGATGGGATAGTTTAGAGTCATTCCTTTGGCTTATGTTCACAATTGTACTTGGTACATACCCCCTGATGCGCTAATCGCTTTGGACTAGATTTCTATACTGATCGCGGTTCTTACTCGTTACGATGAAATACACCAATTTATCCCCCATCCCTTATCTCTCATGCTTTTCCTGTGAGCGGAGTGTACCTCATCGAATCGCGAACCGCTATATCCTGACTCAATCATAACCTAATAACTATTGGTCATATCAATGATTTGATTCAATTTATCTTATGGATAAAACATCATCATTTGATAGATTTCACCTGTTGCAGGAAAAACGAAGATTTCTGTCAATGAGTTATTGTACTTATGGGATAATTGAGCTGTTGTCATCCTCACGACGCATCCAGCCAGCTACGCTCTGGATTTCTTATACCTGAAGATAAATCTATTAAGTTATCGCTAAGTTTAATAACTCCAAGATATAAATCAATTAGAGAATAATAATGCCATCGAAAATACTCTAACTTGACCTGGATACGAGGTTGAGGACTATCACAAACGAGGAACATCGACTTCTGAGGGCTTGTGTTTAACTTCGATCTATTCCATCGTTCAGAAGTTTATAGGTTGTAGCCGGATGATTTTTATCGATTCATCTAAAAATTAAAAACTATCTGATCTATTCTTTGCTGAGAGAGATTTAAGGCGGCATAATAAAGCAAATGGGATGGCTAAGACTATACCATCTTTATCAATGTTAAACCTAACCTCTGATCTCGAATGCAGCGAGTTGTCTTTTGTGACTTCGACGGTACGATTACGGCAGTAGAAACCTTTGCCGGGATGTTAAAGGATTTTGCGCCTGAGGTATCTGCCCAAGTGATGCCCGAACTTTACGCTAAACGGCTAACCCTACGGGAAGGTGTGCGCCGCGTCCTAGAATCAATTCCGTCCTCTCGATATCCAGATATCCTCACCTATACCCAATCTAAACCGATTCGCCCCGGTTTAGTGGAATTACTCGATTTTCTGGACGATCGCGGCGTACCGTTTGTGGTGGTTTCCGGGGGATTGCGCGGTATGGTGGAGACGGTGTTGGGTCGCCAAAAGCGGGGAGGAACGTCGCTGCTAGAACGAGTGGCGGCGGTTTATGCTGTAGATCTGGATACCAGTGGTGACTATCTCCAGCCCTTGTCCGAGTTTGAGGGGGATAGCGAATTAGTTGCCAAAGTTCAAGTGATGGCACAACACCCAGCAGACGAACAGATTGCGATCGGCGATTCGGTAACGGATTTTAACATGGCATTGCACGCCTCTGTCGTCTTCGCCCGCGATCGCCTCAGCCAATATCTCGATGAACGTCAAAAGCCTTACTTACCCTGGAATGACTTTTTTGAGGTGCGTCAACACCTATCCCAGCTTTGGGGAGATAGCTAAGGGGAAGCAGAGGGAGCAGGGGAAGCAGAGGGAGCAGAGGGAGCAGGGGAAGCTTCTTAGAGAAGTCGGGGATCTTTCGGAGATATACTGTAAAGTTTTGTAAAATAAATTTTGCCAAAACTTTATTGAAAAGCCTGTTCAGCTTCATAGAATTGAAAAAATAACATTCATATAATGAAATAGTTTATTGAAAAACGTCCAACTAGGAGTTGCACCATGGTCTATCAACAAAACGATCGCGTAAAAATCATCAAAGGCTCTCTCAAAGGTCATACAGGAAAAATTGCCTCTTGTAGCCATGAAGGTAGCTATTTTATTGCCAGAGACTTGACGCATCAAACAAACGATATGTCCAACCTATACGGTCCCCTGCTGGGCGATGAAATTTCACCTTTATCCTATTAAATTGAATTCACTCATACAATGCGAAAACAGGGGGAGAAGAAAAAATTCCCCCTTTAAGCTGTTGTGCATTTAAATTGGGCATTAGTAGCAAGCAAGATGCTGCCCTACAAGGATTTCAATAGTATTGACATTAAGGTTTAAATGCCGAACAGCTTAACCTGTCAACTCCCCACCCCTACCATTACTGAAAATCAGAGAAATCAGTGTGATTAGCCCAGGGTTAGTAACTGGGGTTTAAAGATCATCGCCAGACCAAAGAATAGCATAAAGAGTCCGCCAACCAGTTTCAGTACTCTCCCTTGGTTTTCAGTGAGTCGAGTGGACTTAAACGAATAGATAAAGTTGCCTAAAATAGCCAACAGCGGCATAATGTAAATCGCGGCATACAACGCTGTCCACGAGATATGACACAAGCCAATTGTATCTGAGCAGTACTGTAACAGCGCCGTCATGTAAACAGCAGGCAGAATCGCTGTACAACCCAGTTCGACAATATTGACAAAGACGGCTAATAGAACCGTCCCCGCTAATGCAGCGAGAAACATCTTGCGATCGCCTTTAGCATTTCTCAGGTTTCTGACGATCTTTCCCGCTCGTTTATTGATCGTTGACTGTTGTTTTTCTGAGAGGGATAGGGAGATAGATTTTTTGAACCAAAAATAATCCTTGATATTGATCAAACCTGCCCCGGTAATCAGAATTCCCAGAATTTGCATAAATCGAACGCCATAGTTTTCTAGGAAGACTGAACCCGCCAAGACCATCAGCATGATAAAGATAAAATACATCACCGCTGATGTGATAATAAAGGTTGTCCCCACCAAGGTCATATCCTTGCGACTGCGGGTATAGGTGAGTAACGACAGCAGAATGACTAAAACGGTGAACGCACAGGGGTTAAAGCCATCGGCAAGGGCAATGGTAGAGACAAATAGGGGGAAGGGAAGCCCTTGGGCAAAGGTTTTAATTACAGCATCAGGGGTGAGAGCAAGAAATACAAATAGACTGATGATCGTTGTTGCCAGCAACCCGCCAATCCAATAGCGTTTACCTTGTCGTTTCTCAAGCTGGTCTTTCAAAAACGGATAACTACATAGATACCAGAACGGGATTAAAAAGACCTGCCACGGGGGGCTGGTTTGTTGCTGAGTCGTTTGATCAGTTTTGGGTAAATTGATTGGAGATCCGACGGCTGTTTCTATCGCTGCAATAATTTGGTTTTTGTAGCCGATATACCCTTGATGAACTGGAATGTATTCCAAAGGTCCTTCTGCTTCACTATAGCCAATGAACATTTTGTCCTCAACCACAGTCCTGGGAACCGCACCGGACGAGATTCCCCGGGCTTTTTGGAATTCCTGCCATTCCTTGGGATTGTCGTTAACCTCAAGCGACGTAACCTCAACATTTTTATTGTGTTGATCGATATAAGTCATTAACGGCTTTTGCTCAAGGCAATGGGGGCAGGTTTTGCTGTGGAAGAAATAGACATCGACGACATCATCCCTAGCCTGAGCAACGGATTGAAAGGAGGTCACGAATACCAGACCAACCATGATGATAAAGGACAGGATCAGTCTGCGGTAAGATTTAACCATCATTTTTTAGCGTCCTTTTTACATGAGGAGAAATTTAGGAGACGATACTTCTACTTTAAATCCATAACCCTGAGAGGATCTGCTCTTAGAAAAAAGACGTAATAGTTCTATCTTGACAGGATGGGCATGATGTTTTATGGATCTCTGGCTTGTTCTGTTGGATGCCCATCGCTTATACCCCAGCAATACCAACGGTTTCCAGAGTTCTGTGTTATTGTAAGGCATTGTAAATCTGAAGGCTTTCTAAAATCTATCTAAAGATCGTTGCTGATGGTGTAAAAAAATTGCCAAGATACTGTATAAGTAAGAAAAGCTAATTTTTGAACAAACGTGAAACAGAGGGATCATAATGGTTTACAAGCAACATGAACTCGTGCAAATCACCAAAGGCTCTTTAAAGGGTCACACGGGAAAAATCGCGGCTTCCAGCCATGATGGAATCTACTTTATTCAAGGAAACTGGAATAGTCACGAAACGGGTGCTTCCAATCTGTACGGACCCTTGTTAGGAGACGAAATTACGCCAGTGGCGAACTATTAAGCCTCCTCTGCTCCTATAGCAGCAGAGGAGTGACGAATTGGTCATAATTCCTTGATTACCTCGATTAATCTAAACGTTTTTAGACCCCTCGATTTATACAGACAACTGAAAGGGTGCAGCCTAAACCTGGTTGCACCTTTGTCATGTAGAGACGTTGCATGCAACGTCTGGAACAATGGTGCCGAAAGTCCTAATCGATGTGTCTACTGCTATAAAATTAGCAATTTTAATCGTTTACCTCAATAAAACTTATGTATAGGTCATGAACCGAGGCATTCCCTGATCGAACGTGGCATTTGAAAGTATCTCTACTTCCCCAGCTCCCAGACGTAGAATGCTACGTCTGGAACATTGCTTCCCACGTTCCCTGTTCCCTTTTTCTTTATTTTTGAGGACGAAATTGCTGCTCGACAAGCTGTACCAGGGTTTTTCTGGGCAATAATCGGGGCAGATTAGCGATAAAATTATTCTGCCACCGCCCTGTTACTACCGTACAATCATCAGCATCTAGAGCCTGGAGAATTTCCTGCACCACTACCTCCGGGGAATCGGTTTGTTGCTGTTTTAAACTCTCAGGAGCATATTCTGCAAAATTAGCCGTGGTGAAAAAGTTCGTTTCCGTTGGTCCAGGACAAGCTGCCAGAATTTTAACACCCGTGTGCTGATTTTCTGCCCAAAGCGCCTCACTGAAACTAAGCACAAAGGCTTTAGTTGCTGAATAGATGGATAGATAAGGAAGCGGTTGAAACCCAGCAATTGAGCAGAGGTTAATAATACTTCCAGAACCTCGCTGTTGCATCTGCGGGAGAAAGTGATGAGTCAAGTCTACCAACGCCAGGATATTAAGCTGAATCATCTCTAGCTGTTTACGCCGAGACGTTTGACTAAAGGCACCGTAGTCGCCAAACCCAGCATTATTAATCAGTAAATCGATGGAAATATTTTTCTGATTGACTATTTCAAAGACGTTTGGGACGGCATCAGGTACGGTAAGATCTTGGGGAATAACCTCAACTTGAATCCCGTATGTGGCTTGTAAATCTTGGGCAAGTTGCTGTAGTTTGTCTTGGGAACGAGCCACAATCACTAAATCGGTTTGCCGTTTAGCGAGTTCCTGAGCAAATGTAGCCCCCAGTCCTGCCGACGCTCCAGTAATTAAAGCAGTGGACATTAATGTTCTATTCTTTTTAGAGATGTTTAGGTTACCATTCTTAACCTAATTTCTAGTTTAACGTATTGCCACTAAAATGGTGCAGCCAAGAAGGAACTCAGCCTCAAGGAATATTTTACAATTCATTGTGGTTGATTAAAAAAATAAAGTCTATAATTTATAGTCATACAAAAATATCGACGTTTATTTTAATTGCGAATGTCCCGATTGAACAAAAGATTTTCAGTTTTGATCGTAGTATTGCTGACGGTGATTTTTACTGTAGCCTGGGGAATTCACCGTCCAGTTACTGGAGACGATCAAACTGAGATTCTTTGGGATACCTGGGGCGTACCGCATATTTACGGCAATAATACCGAGAATCTATTCCAGGCGTTTGGTTGGGCGCAAGCGGCGAGTCATGGCAATCTTATTCTCAGGTTATATGGACAGGCACGGGGTAAAGCAGCCGAGTATTGGGGGCAAGATTATTTGGACTCCGATAAGTATGTCCGCACTATGGGTATTCCCGCCAGGGCAAGGGAATGGTACGAGGCGCAAGATCTGACGATGCGGCGTTATCTGGATAGCTTTGCGGCGGGGATTAATCGGTATGCGTCCGAACATGATGACCAAATTGACGATAAGGTCAAGGTGGTTTTGCCTGTGGATGGGGTGGATGTGTTGGCACATTTACAGCGGGTGACTCATTTTAATTTTGTGGTGAATCCCCAGCGTTTGGAATCGTTGAAATCGGGGGATTCCAAAGCGGGTTCTAATGGATGGGCGATCGCACCGTCTCATTCGGCGAGTGGGAATGCGATGCTACTGGCGAATCCGCATTTACCCTGGTCTGATTTTTACCTGTGGTACGAAGCCCAGTTAACCGCCCCAGGGATTGATGCGTATGGGGCGGCGTTGGTGGGAATGCCGATGTTATCCATCGCGTTTAATGATCAGTTGGGTTGGACCGCGACAGTAAACACTCATCGGGGTTGGACGGCTTATGAACTTACTTTGGCGGATGGGGGATATGAGTTTGATGGGCAAGTTCGCCCTTTTGAAACCGAAACCAAAACCCTAAAAGTAAAGCAGGACAATGGGACACTAGAGGAACAGGAATTTGTGATTCGGCGGTCGATTCATGGTTGTGTAGTTAGTTCACAGGAGGGGAATGCGATCGCGTTGCGGGTGGTGGGGTTAGACCAACCCCAATTAATGGCACAGTTGTGGGATATGATGCGATCGCGTAATCGCCAAGACTTTGAGACAGCCGTTGCCCGTTTGCAACTGCCCATGTTTACCATTCTCTATGCTGACCGAGATGGGCATATTTTGCATATATTTAATGGTCAAGTGCCAGTGCGTTCTCAGGGAGATTGGCAGTATTGGCAGGGTGTGGTTCCCGGCGATACCTCTGAAACCTTATGGACAAGGTATCATCCCTATCCAGATTTACCGCGCATCCTTGACCCAGAAACGGGTTGGTTACAAAATGCTAATGATCCACCCTGGACGACTACATTTCCCCAAGCGATTAATCCTGATGATTATCCGCCCTACATGGCACCCCAATCGATGAACTTTCGCGCCCAGCGATCGGCAAAAATGTTGATGGGGGAGAATTCAATTAGTTTTGAGGAGATGATTGCCCGAAAATTCTCCTCGCGTCTAGAATTGGCAGATCGGATACTCGATGACTTAATTGCTGCAACACGACAGTCAGGGGATGAGTTAGCCAATGAAGCCGCGAATGTGTTAGCCAACTGGGATCGACAGGCAAATGCAGACAGTCGCGGAACGGTTTTGTTTGCCACTTGGGTACAATTAATGCCGAATACGAATCAGTTTGCTACAGGTTGGAACCCTCAATCGCCTCTGACTACCCCTGATAGTTTGGCAGATCCGGTGGCGGCGGTGGAGGTTTTAGCAGAAGCCGCCGCTAGGGTTAAAGCAGGGTATGGGAGGTTAGATGTCCCTTGGGGTGAGAGGGCGCGATTAAAGTATGGGGATGTGGATTTACCGGGAAGTGGCGCGTCTGGGCAGTTGGGCAGTTTCCAGGTGATTGATTTTGCCCCGATGGATGAGACAACGTTTAAATCAGTGGCTGGGGATAGTTACATTGCCGCGATCGAGTTTTCTGATCCGATTAAGGCAAGGGTACTCACCGTTTATGGCAATGCCACACAACCGGGTTCTGGGCATATTGGTGATCAGTTACCCTTGTATGCACAGAAGGAATTGCGATCGGTTTGGCGGACTCGTCAGGATATTGAGGCAAATTTGGAATCGCGGACGGTGTTTTGAAAGGAAAAACTTCGATCATTTAGGGGTAATAGCTGGAATCGAAGATTAAAGGTTTATAAAGTCTTAGGAATAAGCCTTGATACGATAAAAACAAATGCACTTATTGAACTGATACAGTAGAGTTGAGGGGGTGAAATTATTATAGCAACCGCCATAGCGGTTAGGACACATCATTTATGTAGAGACGCGCCATGGCGCGTCTCTACTCGCGACAGTGAGTATGACGAATGACAAATGACGAATGACAAATGACAATCCCCACCGTTAACTTTAATTGTCCCCACCTACTTAAGTATTCAACCGGACATAAGGAGAAACCGAAAAATGGATCAAATTTTGCCGAAACTGCTGTGGATGAATACAGCGATCGCGTTTTGGGTCATGTGGGCTGGAACTGTTACGGCACAAGAGGTTGAGGTGCAAGGGTGTGGAGTTGCGGGGGAGTTTTGTGTTTTAGGGGAAACCTTAGAGAGTCCAGAACCAGTAGGGAATGAGTCGAGTGATCCGACTGAGAACCGTTTAGACCCAATTAATCAGTACGGAGATAATAATAGCTTAGGTCAAGTGACGAATGTTTCCCAGTTGCGGGATGTACAGCCCAGTGATTGGGCATATACTGCCTTGCGATCGCTCATTGAACGATATGGCATACTCACAGGGTATCGCGATCGTACATTCCGAGGCAATCGGTCAATGACTCGCTACGAATTTGCCGCCGGATTACGTCAGGCTTTAGATCAAATCCAATCCTTAATTGCCAGGGGGCGCGATGTTCCTCCCGCAGACTTAGCCACACTGGAACAGTTAACCAATGAATTTGTTTTAGAACTCTCCCTGCTACGGGGTGATGTAGATGCCTTAACCGCCCGAACTCGAGAACTGGAACTGACCCAATTTTCGACAACAACTCAACTGGATGGAGAAGTGATTATTGGCGCGGCGGGGATTGTTTCTAAGGATGATACTGTCACCACATTGGGACATCGTACCCGCTTAAATTTAGACACCAGTTTCACGGGTCAAGATTTACTGCGAACCCGACTACAAGCGGAAGGATTAGGGCGTCTGGAACGTCGCACAGGTACACCGGAAGGGGAACTATCTTTTACTGGGGCTAGTGATAGTGACTTGGAGATTGATGCTTTATTGTACCGTTTCCCGATCGGGAATCAGACGCAAGTCGTGATCGCGGCGAATGCTGGGGCGGCGGATGACTTTACGGATACGATTAACCCTTATCTGGATGGGGATGGCGCGAGTGGGGCGGTATCTCGCTTTGCTACTCGTGCGCCGATTTATTATTTAGTTAGTGGGGCGGGTGTCGGGGTAAGACACGCCGTAAATGATCACTTAGAAGTTAGCTTAGGCTATTTAGCTGGGAATGGCGGAAATCCGGAACCCGGTAACGGCTTATTTGATGGGGCTTATGGCGCATTAGCCCAAGTCAAATTTGAGATTCGCGATCGCGCCACGATTGGCTTGACTTATGTTAATGCGTATAACCAAGACTGGCAAGTCGGTAGTCAGGATACTAATTTAGTCAATCAATTAGACTTACCCGTCGTTACAAATTCCGTTAACCTCGCCGCTTCCATACAACTTAATCCCCGATTTGTAGTTGGAGGATGGGCGGGTTATACCACCGCTAATGTTATTGATGAAGGGGATGCTAATTTATGGTATTGGGCGCTAACATTAGCCTTACCGGATTTCGGCAAAACTGGCAATCTCGGCGGATTTATTATCGGGATGGAACCCAAAGTTACCGGGAGCGATGGCTTGAAGAATTTAGGCATTGATGATCCGAGTACCTCCCTACATCTAGAAGCATTCTACCAGTATAAGTTAACCGATAATATTACAATTACACCAGGGGTAATTTGGCTAACTGCACCGGATCATAATAGCGATAACGATGATACATTTATTGGCACAATACGAACCACATTGCAATTTTAAAGGGGCGGGATTGAAGGTATGTTGAAAATTGTATAAATCGTAGGGTGGGTTAGGCGGAATTTAATTCAGGCGATAATTATTTAATCAGCTATCCGCCGTAACCCACCGATATTCAGGTGGGGAATGGCAAGCTACGTCATACTCGCTTTCATCGAGAAGCAAGCTACGTTTATGTAAGGGGTTGAGCCAAAGCGCCATTGAATAAAGGGCGGGTTTTGTTGTTCAGTTATCGGTAACAAACCCAATTGAGTCCCTAAACCCGCCCCTACAATGGATTAATAAATTCTGAATTCGAGTTTTTTTACATGCTGGTTTAAAATAGTAAATACTTATCTATACTAACTATTCTATGCGTTTATCCACAATTAAACCCTTCCCTTTAGCCACCAGCTTTACAACTATCGCTCTAGTTATCCTGCTATGTCTCAGCAATTCCGTGCAAGCCGCCAAAGATCAAGATGTAGAAAAGCTCTTAGATGAAGGAGAATGTCCGACTTGTAATCTGCGGGGAGTGCGTTTGAGGAAGCGGAATCTCAGGGGGTTTAATATTGAAGGCGCTAACTTAGTTGAAGCCGATTTAAGAGAAGCTGACTTACGGGAAGCCCGACTTGCTGGGGCAAATTTAGAGGATGCAGATCTCCAGAATGCTAGACTCGCTAACGCTAATTTATTTCGATCTAAACTCGTTAAAGTTAATCTACAAGAGGCGGATTTAGAAGACGCTAATCTCCAGAATGCCAACTTACAATTTGCAGATTTGCGGAAAGCAAACCTGATGAATGCTTCATTACAAAATGCTAATCTGACTCGTACCAATTTACAGGAAACCGATTTAAGACAGGCTAAATTAGCCAATGCATCTCTAGAAGGAGCCAATCTCGGTGACGCTAATTTAGAAGGAACCTCATTAAGAGGGGTAAACCTCAAAGGCGCTAACTTAGAAAATGCCAAGTTATTTCGCACCGATTTAAGGGGAACCCAATTTAATAGTCAAACGGTTCTGAATGACAAATGGTTATTTGTTTGGGAGTTGGTTAATCAAGGAATTTCCGGACAAGCATTAGCGGGGGCGGATTTGTCAGGTGCGAACTTAGAAGGGTTGAATCTGGAAAACGCAAATTTAGAAAATGCCAATTTAGCTGAAGCGTATTTATTTATTGTCAACTTACGAGGCGCTAATCTTCAAGGTACTCAGTTGACTAATACTGAATTGCGCTATGCTGACCTGAGTAATGCCGATTTAACCAATGCCAACTTAAGAAATGCCGAACTCGGAAATGTTAATTTAGCCGGAGCTAATCTAGAAAATGCTAACCTGAGAACTGCCAAAATTAATGAAGAGACTACCCTTGATCTCAAATGGCGTTTGGTTTGGGAAATTGTGAATCAAGGGGCTGAGGAACGTGAACTACGGGGTGCTAATTTATTTAATGCTAATTTAAACGGAGCCAATTTCCGCAATGTGAATCTGAGTGGTGCGAGTCTGTACAATTCTGACCTTCAAAACACGAACTTTGAGGAAGCAACCTTGTTTCAAGCCGATTTGAGTAATGCTAATTTAGCGGGGGCGAATTTGCAGAAGGCAAATCTACAAGAGGCTAATCTAGAGGGGGCTAATCTAGAGGGGGCTAATCTTAACCAAGCGAATCTCTGTAACGCAATTCTGCCCGATGGGACACAACAATCTTGTGAATAAGCGAAGCGCTTCGATACATAACCGATAAGACGGTGCGTTAATGGCAGCATCTGAAGGTGGGGAGGGCGGGTTTTGTTGTTCAATTATCGGTAGGTATCAAAATTAAACGGCTAAACCCACCCCTACATGCTTATGACTTTATTTTGCATCGAAAATTTACACATTGCCTATCCAACTAATCCGGGATATTGGGCGGTGGATGATGTCTCATTTACCCTGAATCCTGGAGAACGATTGGGATTAGTGGGAGAGTCGGGGTGTGGCAAATCCACTCTGGGACGCGCTGCGATGCGGTTATTACCAACAGCAACAAAAATTGAAGGACAAATTAAATTTAAAGGACAGTCTGTTTTTGAGTTGAACCCAACTCAACTGCGCCAGTTTCGCGGGGGAGTGGTGGCGCTGGTATTTCAAGATCCGATGACACGCCTTGATCCGTTGATGACAATTGGGGATCATTGTCTAGAAACCTTACAAGCGCATCAACCTCAGTTATCGCGTTCTGAGTGTAAGCAAAAGGCAATTGAAACCCTAGAAGCGGTGAAGATTCCGGCTAACCGTTGGTCCCAGTATCCCCATGAATTTAGTGGCGGAATGCGGCAACGAGTCGCGATCGCACTCGCCCTTTTACTCAATCCTAAGATGATTGTCGCGGATGAGCCAACCACGAGTCTAGATGTCACCGTCTCCGCCCAGATATTACAGGAATTGACGCGACTTTGCCAAGAACGGGAGATGGCGCTGTTGCTAATTTCCCACGACTTAGCCATGGTAGGGGAATATTGCGATCGCGTGGCGGTGATGTATGGGGGCAAACTGGTAGAAATGGGGGCAGTTGGGGACATTTTACACCACCCTCAGCATGAGTATACGCGATCGCTCCTGCAAGCGGCGCTGCTGATGCAAACGGTGAATGATGGGGAACAATGTAGAGACGTTGCATGCAACGTCTCTACATCGAAGAACAATCTACCAACACCCATTCTCCGAGTGCAACAGTTAAAGCAGTATTTCACCTTAGAACAAAATTTTATTGCCCAATTACTGTCCCGCGAACCTCAACTGATTAAAGCGGTAGATGAGGTTAGTTTTGACCTGTATCCGGGGCAAGTTTTGGGATTAGTGGGAGAATCAGGATGTGGAAAAAGTACACTATCGCGCACAATTTTGCAACTGATTCCGCCCACCTCTGGTATTGTGGAATTCCAAGGCATAAATTTAACCCAACTGAACCGGAAATCTCTACGGGATATGCGGCGACATATTCAAATGATTTTTCAAGATCCCTTGGCTTGTTTGAATCCCCTAATGAGAGTGGGTGATAGTATTGCTGATCCTCTATTTATCCACCACCTAGCGACAGCAACAGAAGCGAAACATCAGGTGATGGAAATGCTGGAACGGGTGGGATTAACACCTCCAGACGACTACTACCACCGCTATCCCAGAGACTTATCCGGAGGACAACAGCAACGAGTCGCGATCGCGCGGGCGTTGATTACTCGTCCCCGTTTGATTATCTGTGATGAACCGGTGAGTATGTTAGATGCAAGTGTGCAGACGCAGGTGCTGGAATTAATGCGATCGCTAAAACAGGACTTTGAGTTAACCTATTTATTTATTACCCATGATCTCTGGGTAGCCCGGTTTTTCTGTGACGCGATCGCGGTGATGAATCGGGGTCAGATTGTGGAAATGGCAGAAACGGAAGACTTGTTTACGAATCCCCAGCATCCGTATACCCAAACCCTGTTACAAGCCGCACCCTTATTGACAGTGTAGGGGCGGGTTTCACTACTATCCTTTCGGTTACACCCAGATATAACTAGGGCTTGCTGAATAAGTGGTGAGGTGAGGGGGAGCAGGGAAAGCTGGGGAAGCAATGTAGAGACGTGCCATGGCACGTCTGGGAGCAGGGGGAGCAAGGGTACATTTTCCCTGATAGTGGTGCAAGGGTATGAAAAGGTTTTACCTTATGTTCTTGAAGATGAGCCAATGTCCATGCTACTCAAAGCCTTGATAGATAAGGGTTTCCGGGTTGTGCAGTAAGCCCTAACTAAACCCGCCCCGATGCAGGTTGCTAGATTTCCCGTGAAAATTGGGAATTCAAAGTGACAGGAGAGTCACGGCGATACTACCGCCAAAACAAATATCAACATCTGTACTTGGGGCGCGATCGCGTTTGGCATATTCGCCTTTATAGTAATAGTGATCTCCCTCTACAACATAGTTAACGGGTAAGGGCTGAATACTCGGTTTACAGAATACGATATCAGGTTCTGGAGAACCGGGTTCTAGGTGAGGTAAATTCACATTCCAAAACATACCTGGATGAGTGGGACGTTGAAATAACTCTCCTAACACTCGTGTTGTCCAACGGCTAGCCACTTGCCAATCAATCACCAACGGGCGTTTAATCCAGTGGGAAATCGCAATCCCTGGAATTCCCAGAATTGCCGCTTCCCGCACCGCCGCTACTGTCCCGGAAATATGGATATCAACCCCTAGATTACCGCCTGCATTAATCCCAGAGAGTACCCATTGGGGATTTTGCACCAGTTGAGTCAGGGCGAGACGGGTACAATCGACAGGCGTTCCGGCTACGGCGTAGGCAAATTCTGAGCGCTGTTGGACATGGATGGGTTGATGCGTGGTAACTTGATGACTACAACCGGATAAATGGGTTTGAGGCGCAACGATAACGCTTTTACCCTTAACCGCTTGCTGGAGTGCTTGAATCCCTGGAGCATCTATTCCATCATCATTGGTGAGAATTAAAGTCATTTTATGGGCGCAACTGATAACACCAATGTTCTAGCATAGCGGTAAATTGTTAATTGTTGATTGCTGACAAAACTGTGGCGGGTAATATCCCTATCGTTGAGACAAAATAAATTAATAACCTGTAATGGCATGGCACAACTAAAATAGGGCTTTGTTTGTAGTAAGCACAAAGCGTGCTATAATGCCTAGCTGGAGAGGGCTAAGGTTCCCTCACTACGAACCAATTCCAATCCATCAATTAAGATGGGTCACGTCAGTAGGGTGGGTTAGGCGGGTATTTGCTTAACTGGACGTTGGACAAACAAAGTGCGATCGCGGTTGGGAATTTGGTGTTTTTTGCTCGGGTTTCAGGTTAATATTAAAATATGATATCGGGACATAAAACCCAATGTAGGGGCGGGTTTAGGGACAAAATTAATGGAGCCACCAATCACCTTTCTACAAAACCCGCCCTGCCCAAACCTTTCACTGCGATCTCGGTTGCGAATAAGGTGGGTTGGGTTGTCCAGTTTGGGATTAATCGATTGCCTTTCGGTGGGGGAATGGGCGGGTTTTGTTGTTCCGTTATTGGTGGATATCTGAATTGATTCCCTAAACCCGCCCCTACAATTCCCTAAACTTGCCCCTACAATTGTGCCGAAACCCGCCCCTACATCTAATTTTTCTGGACCAAATGCCTTGGCGAATAAATTACGCAAATTTATTTTTTGTCCAAAGTACAATCCTTAAGCCAATAACCTTTTAATCCGGTATCCGCCGTAACCCACCAATAAATATATTGAGATTCATTTTATATTTTTGATATGTTAAAATTCCATGATTTAATTATTTAATTATAGATTAAAACTTGCCAAAAATGATACCCTCGTCAAAATCGCTAAATTTCGATGTAGACCCTAAATCAGACTTTATTGTGCCAGAAATACCTGGACTAAACTTAATCCATGATTATATCAATACTCAGGAGCAAAATCAATTACTGGAGATTATCGACCAACAGGAATGGTCAACCCAATTAAAACGCAGAGTACAACATTATGGGTATCGCTATGAGTATCAAAAACGGACATTAACCTCTGCCAGCTACTTGGGAGAATTGCCAAATTGGGCAAACCAACTGGGGCAAAGACTGGTTCGCGATCGCGTCACCCCAACTCCCCCCGATCAACTAATTATCAATGAATACTTACCTGGTCAAGGAATTACCAATCATGTTGACTGTGTTCCCTGTTTTGGTAATACCATTATCTCTCTAAGTTTGGGGAGTTGTTGTGTGATGAACTTAACCCATCTACCCACGCAAACCCAGATTCCTGTTCTGCTATTACCGGGGAGTTTACTTATTTTACAAAGGGTTGCTCGCTATCAGTGGCAACATGGAATTCCTGCTCGCAAAAATGATAAGTATCAGGGAAGAGAATTCGGCAGAAGTCGAAGAGTTTCGCTTACATTTCGAGAAGTTGTGTTTCCGTATAAATAATTGTGACAATGCACCCCTTGAAAGGTTTTACCAAGCTTGAGTTGAGCGCGATCGCCGAACGTTTTTAGCGCTTGTCGCCTTCAGTTCGAGTTGGATAGTTGCCGTTTGTAATAATCCCAACTCCTCAGCAAGGCGTTCTAATAACTCCCGCCAACGTTTTGAGACAGCATCTTGACTTTTTAAGCCCAAATCAGCAATTAGTTCGACTTGAGTTTTACCTTGTAGTTTACCCTGCCATAGTTTCTGATACCCTCGATTAGGATAACGTTGATCGAGTGCTGAAATAGCGGCGATGGCTCGGTTGATTAAATCAGTACGCTCCACAGCCTATAGCATTTCATCTCTTTTTAATCACAATCTGTTGAGATGCCATGACACAGTTTTAACTTCTAAGGTAGCGGTACCAGGCACTCTATCCCGATAGCGCTGATGAAAGCTGTATCACTATATATAGCAACCGCCATGGCTGTTAGGACACATCATTTATGTAGAGACGCGCCATGGCGCGTCTCTACAATGGTGCCGAACGTCCTAATCGATGTGTCTATTGCTATAAGACTGAAACATACTCTTACAGGGTTCTCTATCCATAATCTCAGCCCTGACTATCATGTACAGCTATTAGTCATGGGTCGTTGACACAAGGGGTTTTACAGAAATGAATTATCAAGACAAGTTGAGTCCGTGGAAAATTGTCCGCTTGCAGTCCAATTTACAAAATGTCATTGTGGGTCGCTTCCGTCGTCGTGGCGATGCTGAAGGTCATTTGCATATTCTGAAGCGAATGATGCCTGACTTACAATTCGCGATTGTGTTTGATGTGGGTCACGCGGAGGAGTCTATTCCTTCCGTTTTTACGACTGAAGCAGAAAATTAATCGTGTAGAGACGCGCCATGGTGCGTCTCTACACTAGACTGACGCTGAATTTAAGCGCAAACGTTTTACCGCTTGCTGAACAAATCCCTGTAAAAATGCTGTCCGTTGATTTTGTTGGAAAACAGTTTGCAGTTTCTCTTTCAGGCGGTCAAGATTTAAGGGGTTATCGGCTGCTGTCGGTTCGCTAATCTCTTGGTCTTGGAAATATTCGATTAAACTCAACCCCGCTAATCGAGTAAGATAAGCTGCGCTAACGCCTTGCACTGCACCGCCAGCGATATAGGTAAACGCATTGCTTTTGAGAATACCACCGATAGTTTGGGTGGAGAGTTCAACCAGACCGAGTTTAACCATTAAGCTACCCAAGGTTTTGGCAGCAGATTGGGCTTGGGATAGGGAAAATTTTTGTTGATAAATTTCGGCTAATTCAATCACTAATTGGCTACTAATTGCAGCCGTGGCGAGTAAATCTAAAGCGGGAACCGGATTGGCAAAAGCAGTGGCGGCGGTAATCCACTGATATTGTTCAATCAGGGGTAAAGCGCGATCGCGTCTGGCTTGATTTAAGGCGGTTTTGGCTTCAGCTTTGAGACTAATCGCGGATCTGAGAGTGGTTCCCCAGATTAACTGTTGGGCGTCTTCAGTTAAGATGGGCTGCAATCGTTGCGTCAAAGCAGTGACATCAGGTGTTTGCGCCTCTAACCATTCTTGGATTGACCCATCAGATTGATGCTGGCGCACTTTTAGAGGAGTGGGAGACGCCGCGATCGCAATGATATCCTCTGGGGGGAAAAGTTGGGCGAGTCGGTGTCGCAGTTGTTGCAACACTAGCACTCGTTCTGGGGGTAAATACTGGTCTTGTTTATTAAAGATGAGCAGAAGTCGCTGATTCTGCGCTTTCAGATGCTGCAAAAGCTGAAACTCGGAATCGGTTAAATCACTGGTGATCACAAAGAGGATTAAATCCGAGTTCGGGATCATCTCCTGAGTGCGATCGCCTGGGAATAAGGCGGTAGTTTCTTGTACGCTAACCGTGGGGAATTGTTCGGATAACCCGTTCGTGTTTAAGACGTTCACTAAACAGGATTTACCGACGCCTTTACCGCCAGTGACAAGCAGTTGCAATTCTTGTCGATCCAATTGGCTGGTTAATTGGTAAACCTGCTGTCGTAATGATGTGCTATTTTCAGACTTCTCGACTTCTGTTTCTAGGCGGGAGATAGCGACTTCAGCTTGAGCGATCGCCCCCTCTACCGTAGCTCGATCTAGAGGCGAGGATATCACAGATAACTCCACCGAACTTGACCCTCGCTTCTGAAACAACCATACCCCACTACCGAGTGCGATCGCGCCGAGGAGTCCAACCTCTCCCCACTCCGCCACCGACTGATGCATAGTGTCTAGCAGCCATAATCCAAAGGATAAAGCAATACCGCCCACTAAAATAGGTCGCCGCAACTGAACCGCCATATCTTTTTTTCTAACCTTACTTTCACTACAATAACGTTTTCCGGGGATTTGCAGAAGCCTTACCGGGTCATTCTTGTCGTAGATAGGTTGTCGGTAAAGTCTCTATTGAGTTTTATTTTCTCTGCACAACAAATATAAGAAACATTCATCCCTCTCAACCCTAGACTCTATAGAAAAACCATTTTGACATAATTTATTTATTTAGGAAGAGTACAGCTTAAAGGCTTGGCAGCTAAAATTAAACTGGAACCTTGATCACGCCTGCCTGAGTCTACCTATGTTAATTAACGAAATGAGTTATGAGTGGGATTCCCTGCCTAAATCTCAACAACATTCACACCCAACTTTAACAATTTCCAGTCCCTTATCCTACCGTCAAACCGCTAAGGACAAGGCGAATTTAAAGGTAGAAAAAGCAGATGCTTTAGCCAAAAAAGGAGATTATGAAGGTGCGCTTCTTTATTACGATGAAGCAATAACACTTAAGACCGATTGCACCTCAGCTTGGTATCATCAGGGGGTAGCGTTACAGCATTTAGAACGTGAGGAAGAAGCTTTAGCGAGTTTCGACAAAGCGTTAAAGTTTAATCCTGATAATCCAAAAATATGGAACTATCGGGGGATTACACTACAAAAGTTAAAACGCTACGACCAAGCGATCGCGTCCTACGATAAAGCGTTAACCTTAAACCCAAATGATGTCAAAGTATGGTACAACCGGGCAATAGCGTTGCGGAAGTTCAAGCGGTATGAAAAAGCGATTGACTCCTACAATCACGCCTTAGCGATTAACCCCAACTATGGGAAAGCCTGGATTGATCGGGGGAACACATTACGGAAATTAAATCGCCATCAGGAGGCGATCGCATCATACAATCACGCCTTGGCAATTCAACCGGATGATGATAGAACCTGCTGTAATCGCGGTTTCCTGTTGTATCAGTTACATCGTTATCAAGAAGCGCTGACATCCTTCGATCAAGCGATCAAGGTGAATCCCAACTCTGATAAAGCTTGGCATAATCGGGCGATGGTTTTAAACTGAAGTTCCCCTTTGACAAATCGCTACACTGTATGCGTATCCAGACTTAGGGCGATTTCACTTTCGGCTTCACTGGGTACAAATCAGGCTGACGCCCAACAAATCTAAAGCCTTTCTTTGTACCGGAGTCGGTTCGGTTACCTTGTCAAAGTCGAAATTTACACCTGGAATATTAGACTGAATTCGATTGTTAACAATCGTGCCTAAATCAGCCAACAGGGTTTGAAAGCTATGCACGGGTAAGTTATCTGCTGTCCGCTTCTTTTGGGCTTTAGAAGAAGCCGAATCGCTCCGAACTGAGTGGGTGACTATTCCTTCACGTAATCTAAGAGCATTTTCCCAATCATCTTCATCGAAAAGAATCGGGGCTAAACATCGACGCATATGCCATTCTACATAGTACGCCAACATACATAAGAATACATGAGCTTTCACTCTATCGCTGTTACGATGATAGATGGGACGCACTTTTAAGTCAATGGTTTTATAGCTGCGGAAGGCTTGCTCTACTTTCGATAAACTCTTATAGGCTTTTACAGTATCTTCGGCATTCAGTGTTTCTTCGGGTACGGAACTTCTCACCACATATAAACCATCCAATGTCGCTTCTTCCTCGATACTTTCTCGGTTTCTTTGGTAAGAGAAGCTATCAGGAGTTATCTGGATATTGAAGTGTTTAGCCACACCATACTTGTTGATGACTTCACCGACTTTCAGTCCAATTTCAGCTTCACCCCTTAGGGGACATCTTTGCCGCGATGTGGCGCTGACTATTTTATCTAATTTCTGCTCAGTGGCTTGCAATAACTCTTCGCGATTTCTCTTTCTTTCTTCAGCTAAGAAGGGATTCCGACAGGCGACTAATCTCTCTCCCGGATAGTCTTCACAAGTAATTTCAGCTAGGTCTTTTTCATCAAATAGAGAGAGCTGAATGTACGACTGATTAACCAGTTTCCGGATTTGGCTTGAACGTAGCGCGGTTATCCAGTCTACTCGTGCTGTTCCTTCAAGTCTTCTCGGATTCTCGCTTGTGTTATCATTCCCCTGTCCCCCACCCAGATTATTTTCTTTAATCCAAACCGAGTGCGGACTTTTTCTATCTGTTGGGTTAATGTACTAGGGTCGGCTGTATTTCCTTCAAACACCTCTACAGAAATGGGACATCCTTGGGCATTACATAATAATCCAAATACTATTTGCAATTTTCCTTTTTTCTTGTCTCTATTATATCCGAATTGTGCCAAAGGACAAGTCTTTCCTTCAAAATATGTTGAACTGACATCATAGAGGACTAATGTTCCTTCTACCAGATGGATAGCTGCCAAACTCTTTTCTATCTCCTCTTGCCGAGACAAGAGCCAGTCCATGGCTAAATAGAGTTCGTCTTCATCCGTCCCAGACAATCCCAATCGTTCTCCTAGACTGGATAGTTTAGTTGCCTCTTGTAATCCTCTGGCTGTGGCTAATTTCGACTTAGGGGCAATAATCCGCGCCGCTATCATCGATAGCACTAATCGTCGGTTACGTGTGTTTTCACCGCTGATAATCGAGTCTAATCCGATTTTTTTTATTGTTCCTAGCACAGCGGCAACGTGACCGTGAGGGCGAGAACGGACTATGTTAAACGCTTCTTCGATGTCTTCAATGGCTTTGCCTCCTTTGAGAAGGATTTTTAAGCCGTCTACGGCTTCATCCGGCAATTTAGACAGGTTCGCTAGGGTACGTTTCCGCACTTTCTTGCCTTCGCGATAGGACTCACGAAGTAATACGGCGGGTGGGGAATTTCGGTTCGGAACACGTTCTATGTACATGACTACAATTATCTCACAGATTTTTCCCCAAGACTATTAAGAAAATCTTAAATATACATGGGTACGATTTGAGAAGAGTAATTGTCTGAAATGCTTATATAGTCCGGGTTTCGGCTTCTATCCTCAATCGGGATGGGGGGAACTTCAGGTTAAACTTGAACCCCAATGATGATGAACTGTGGATGCTACAAAACCTGGCGACTAATCGTAGGCGTGGGCAAAAATGGCATCAAAAGCTAATGGAATTGTGGCAGAAAATTAAAGCCTTGTTTTAGCAACGTCAAAGGAATAATGACTGTTTTTACCCTATTGCCTATTGCCTATTGCCTATTGCCTATTGCCTATTGCCTATTGCCTATTGCCTATTGCCTATTGCCTATTGCCTATTGCCTATTGCCTAGCGCGTAGCGCTATAACTTACCACGGACTACCAATCATCATAAATCCCGACCAATAATAAGGATGGGATAAATCAACTTGTCCTAACTCAGCCAATTGTGGCGGTAACGATACCCCTCCTCGCGTTCCACTTCCGCGCAATTGTCCCCCTTCAATCACGACATTTCCCCGCAACATCGATAACTGGGCTTCTCGTAGCGCCTCTGCTTTAATTTGAGTCTGACCCAATTGGTTATACAACTCAGTCATTAAAGCCAATGTGCCTTGGTCACTTACTTGCCAAACACTTCCTAAAGCACTTTTCACACCCGACGCCACCGCTAATCCAGCAAATCCTAACTCCGCCTGATTATCCCCTACCGCCGTGCGACAAGCCGATAATACTAATAACTCCACAGGCGGATTATCCCAATTCATCTGTTGCATTTGGTCTAAAGTTAGCTTATCATTCCACAACTGCACATAGGAATTACTTGGTCCGCCAGATTTAAAATCGGCATGAGTTCCTAAGTGAATAATTTCATAAGGATAACGCTGGCGTTCTTGAATTAAATTCTCTAAGGTAAACTCCTGATTGAGAAAAACTTGACCACCCACTTCTTGGGCAATCGTTGATAACTCTACCGGAACCGCTGGTAACGGATTAAGTTCCGTAAATTCTGATGCCCCCATCGCTAAGATTCGCGGATTTGTCAGCCGCTGATAATTACTATTCATCAGGCTGAATGTGGGAATCATGCTGAGGCTGTAGTTTTCAATCAAAAACTGTTCACCATCATGCAAGACTGGCATAGGTATCGTTCGCAATCCCGCATCCATGGAAAAGAGTAACGTATCAATTTCAGCCGCTTCCAGTTCCGATGCAATCGGTGCAATTAACCACTGATAAAGTTGTTGCGCGGGTTTCAAATAACCATTCCCCCGACGGCGAAATGCATCCGTCAGTTGGACTCGCAGTTCATTTGTAACTCTTAGAAGTTGGTCGCGATTAACTGGGATAACTTTAGTGACAGGTTCAGCAGCGGCGGTAAAGAGGACTAATTTCACTCCATCCGGTTGGGTTACCGCATAAATGACGGCGGAACGATTCCCAGTTTGGCGTTCAATTTCTGCCAATTTTTGTTCAATACTGGCTAAGGAAATTGAATACTGAGAGAAATCTCGCCCAAAGTAATCCGCAAATTCTTTCAGTCGGGCTTGTTCTAAGGATTCAATATAGCGATTCGTCGCCCCTGTTGCATCTTGTAGGGTTAAAAGGGCGGTTGAGGCGTTGATAATCGGCAGCGCTTGATTAACATTATCGGTAGTGTTGATAAAAGACGAAGACTCACCAAGACTGTCTAAATCAATTCCGTTATACAGATTGTAAATAACATCCGGGGACAGCATTAAGTCTGGAGAAACAGGCGTTTCTGGCGGTACAGGTGTCTCTGGAGAACCTGCACCAATAATCTGAATATTTCCTGTGGTTTGATTACCGGGAAAGGATTCCACCGGAGAAATTGTCGCATCACCACTGGTAAGGGAGGCGGCTATCCCATTGATACTAGCATCACCGATTTCAAAGGGAGTTTCATTATCTCCCCCATGGTTAATTGTAATCGTACCCCCTTCACTCCCTCCAATGGTGGAGATACTTGCAGGTATACCATTAGCAGCGGTAAAGATATCAGTGGCGCGGAAAAAGCTGTCAGTGGTAATATCAACTGCACCGCCTGTGATACCCCCTTCTGTATTAATCCAGCTAACTTGAATATCATTAGGGGCATTAAGGCTAACATTACCCCCTCCCCCGGAACCACCAGTGGTGTTAATTTTCCCAGTGGTAATTTCCCGATTGGCTTCGATGACAACATCCCCACCATTCGTCGGTGAACTACTATCCAGGATTCCACTACTAGCATCAATACTACCGTCGCTAGTCAATGTAATATTTCCAATACCTTGAGTTTCAACCGTACCACTTCCCAGCAGAGAAATACCAATATTATCTGAGGCGGTTGCATCTTGACCTATACTGCTAAGAAGAATATCCCCTGTATTAGAACTTACCTTTGTCCCCGAATCCTGAATCTGAATTCCGCGACTAGAAGCCTCTGTTCCCCCTGTACCCTCTAGAGTAATATTCCCTGAACCTGTGGATTCAACCACACCGCCACTCAGCATAAAAATACCAAAGTTATTGTTTCCCGTGGCATTTTCGGCTTCACCTCTTAGGAGAATATCACCATCGTTTGAACTTACGGTTCCTGAATTTTGAATCTGAATACCCCGATTCCCATCTGTTCCCGTTTCCGCTGTACCCTCTAGAGTAATATTGCCGATTCCTGTGGATTCAACCACACCACCCAGCATAAAAATACCAAAGTTATCGTTCCCGGTTGAGTCTCCACCAATGCCGTTAATTAAAATATCGCCATCCTCGGAACTTACCCGTGTTCCAGGATTTTGAATCTCGATACCGCGAGTCGCACTTGTCCCAGAACCACCAGTTCCCTCTAAAGTAATAGTACCTGTTCCTGTTGATTCCACAACCGTACCATTAGTCAGAAAAATCCCCGTTTTTGCTGCACCGTCACTACTTCCTCTGCCAGTAATCTCAATCGCACCATCTCCAGAATTGAGAGTTCCACCATTAAGCTGTACCGTTCCAATCGCATCACCGCCAAAGTTCCCCGGTTTTATGGAAATATTACCCCCATTGGTGAAAATTTGCGAGCCTGAGTTCATCACAAATTGGGCAACTCCGGATTCTCGCTGGGTGGCTACTGAATTTTCATCATTAATTGTGGCGCTAAAGTTGCCGCCGTCTAAAGTAATGACTACATTATTAATCGTGATACTTCTGCCCGCTTGCAGCGTCAACGTGCCAATGTTACTGGCATTGATACTCTGATTAATCGTAATATCATTATTCGCTTGCAGAACCACATTCCCCATTAGGGCATTAAATTGATCCGCATCAAAGGTAACTGACTTATCTGAATTCTCACCAAAGGCATTATTGAGATTGAAATCATCTGTTCCTCCATCACTAATCGTGATATTCTTCGGATCAAATAAGATAGTTCCTAGATTTCCCGATGTTGCCCCAACATCAATCAATCCTCGGAAAATCAAACTATCTCTAGCCGATATCTCCACCAAACCGCCATCACCGAAAGTTTCGCCCCCCGTGGCACTCACACTGCCATAAAAACGGTTGATTTCATCTGCCCAAGCCACAACCAGCCCAGCATTTCCATGTTCAAGTGCATCAGCATAAATAACGGAATCTGAACTTACAAATGTCTGTAAAGCATTCGGTATCGTACCTTGTCCTTGAAACCCGCCACCAACCAAAACTGTGCCACCCCCATCACCACCAAAGGCATTAATTGTGGCATTGATGACTCCCACTTGTTCGCCCACTAGATAGACATTACCCCCCACTTGTTCACTAGCGGTATCAATCACGCCAGATAAAATTGTTGTTCCTGATATAGTGGGAATTACCACATCTGAACCGATGAGTCGCACCGTATTTGCTGACTCAACAATAACGCCTGTACTCTCTTCGTCTTGTCCGGTGAGTAACTCAGCTAATTGTAATGGTGAAATCTCCTCTGCTGTTGGCAGGAAATCTTCCCCGGTTGCGGCTTCAATTTCTAAAGACAGTAACATCCCCGCTTGAGAAATCCGGACTAAGTTTTCTCCAGGAACCGCCGTCATTGTAATAGTACCCCCAGGGGCGGAAAGGGTTCCCGTATTAATAACTTGACCCGCCAGCAGGGTTAAATGTTCTCCCTCACTTACCGCCAATTCACCTGCATTAATAATGCTTCCGGGCTGATCCATCGTAAACGCAAAACGATTGGGCGAACCGACTAAGGATTGATAGTCTGTCTCACCACTGGAATTAAACCAACCATTCTCAAACCCAATTCCATTTGCCGTCGTTGCCGTAAAACTTCCTGGCACATTCAGACTGGCATCCGACCCAAAAATAAATCCTGATGGGTTCATCAAAAATAGATTAGAGTTGCCACCAGTGATCTGAATTAACCCATTAATAATTGACGCTTCGTTCCCAGATACTCTACCCAAAATATTTTGAATCTGAGGATTCGATAAAAAGTTAGCAACTTGATTAGCATCGAGTCCAAATTCCTGGAAACTATGGAACAAATTCGCGCCATCTCCGGAAAGCGTTCCGCCTGTAATATTAAACTGGTTCCCTTCTAAATTAATACTTGTATTCGTTCCATCATCAGCCGCCGTTATCGACTCGGCTTGTAGTGGTTCCTGCTTCAGAAATACCAATGGGATGAACAAGACTATCCCTAACCAACGGCTGAACTGAATCGGTGTAGACATGAGTTTTCCCTGATTTTGAGGTAGAAATGCACTGGACTGGTTTAATGGATTAAATCGATCAAAAATCACCCTATCGGGGGTAGTGAATCGACTAAGAAGAGGTTGTTATTGATAACCTATCAACCCAAGCTATCCTTGGTTTCGCTTTAGTGAGGTTGCAGGGTTACTACATTTATGCCTGATTTTGTCGCATTTTTCTCTAGTATAAAGAAATAAATGTCAAGTGTCAGCGTGCTAGAAAAAAATCTAGCTAAAATGAGTTGAAATTACAAAACTATGCTATAGCTTCAGAACTGAACTTTTGATGAGGTTTTATATTATAGAGTATGTCTCAAGGATTTGTGAAATCTTGGGTTCCCTCTTTTCTCGTCCCGGATTGAGTTAGGGCGATACGTCCTATCGGACACGCTAGCGCGATCGCAGATTCAACTCCTGAAATGGTTCTGCATCCTCATCCAGAGTAATTGTCCCTGGTTGGGCGGGTTGCTGATTGATTTGCAGCGTGAATGTCCCCTGGGGTAACTGTTCCAGATAATAAACACCCGCCCCATTCGTGACAGAAAATCGTCGTTGTTCGCCATCGGCGCTAATTGCTTCTACCCTCGCCCCAGCAACCACATTCCCTTGGGCGTCAGTCACTACCCCAGAGAGAGTATAGGATAACACTAAGGGAACCTGTACAAGTGTATAACTTCCCGCCACCACTTCAACCGCATAAGCATCATTGACGGTTTGCCAATCTAGGGGAAATCCAGACGGATCAAAGTCGAGACGATAGATTTCCGGTGGTAAGCGTAGCCGAATTCCATTGGCTTGGACTTGGGGACGAAAGGATTGAATCGGTTGGTTATTCAGAATTAATAATAACTCTGGGTTTTCGGTGTAGATGTTTTCACCGCTATCTAACTTACCATTATTGTTATGGTCAAAAAACGGCTGAATCAATATCCCGCCGCGATCGCGAAACCGATCCGATTGGCGATCGCCTGGAGTTACCCCTTCCTGTACATTTAAACTTGCCACCAATTCTAAGCTATAATTCGCCTCATTCGAGGTTAGCGATACCCCATCATACCGCCCCCGCACCAGCACACCTGGTATAATCGTCGTCTGTACCTGGGCAATCCAGCCTGAACCCTGAGAACCAACCCCATAACCCAACTGAGTGTCCCACAAATAACTCCCATCGGGCGATCGCGCTTTGGATCGATAACGCCAGCCAATTGTGGCGAAAGTATCCCGCTGCTGAAGGTTGCGGGTTTCATAACTCAGCAGTACAGAATAGCCATCACCGAGAAAACGGCGCGATAGATTATAATTCAACTCAGACCGAAATCCCAACTCATTCCCCTGATGATTCAGTTGTAAAAATCCTAACCGTTGTGTCGCATTCCAGCGCCAGCGATTTTGGTCATCAAGCGTCGCCCGGGCAAAGGTAAAAAAACCACGACGACTAAACCCGGTTTGCATCCCTACCGCCGTCCCCTCGCGACTATTATAGGTTCCCAAAACCGTCAAACGCGGAAAGATGCGCCAATTCAGGTTAAGCCGTTGGGCAAAGCGATCGCTGTTAAACTGTAAACTCATATTAGAGGTTGGTTCATAACGCAAATTCGCATTAATATCCCAATCCCCCTCTTGATCCGGACTCAACACCGACGCCGCCACTTCCAAAGGTATCCCATTAGGGCGAAAAAATACATCCGCTAATCCCCTCGCTGCTTGGTCATAAATCCCCCCCACCCCAATCGTCAAATCTTCCGATACCCCCCACCGTTGGGCAATTCCCCCCTGAAAATTCTGCCATTGTCCAATAAAGTTTTGATTGTTCAATCCAGGTGGTTGATGAGTCCAACCTACCGAAACAATCGTCGCCGCAGCCCCATCCGGAATTTGCCCCGGAACCGTCGAAAACGTCGCCTCTCGCACCTCCGGTTGAGCCGAAAGGCGTCCTTGAGGATATAATAAAACCCGATAATTCCCCAACCGTTGACCGCCAATCGGTACATCCTCAAACCGATAAACCCCCGACGAATCCACGAGAACTTCAGCCAAAACGCGATCGCTAAATCCCTGTGTCAGCCGTACCAACGTCCCAGCTTCCGCTTCACCCACAATCGTCTGTCCCACCTGCGACGCCTGTAACCGTTGTCCTGGACTAAATCCACCCCCACCAAACGTCACCGGAGGTGTAAACCCTTGTCGCTGAATCGTCGTGATTCCCCAATAATCCCCCCTCCCCTGACTTCGCCAAAACGTCGGTTGAGAACCCACCACATAATCCGCCGCATCCGTTTGTCGCAAATACTGGGCTTCTGTGAGACTCCAACTCGGCGAGTCTAAGAAATCCGGTTGATTTACCCGGACATACCAACTCCCTGATAACAACGTCCCCACCGCCGCTAATTCCCCCCGATAACTCAGAGACGAAGACTCAAAACCCGACGTTGACTCTGATCCAGTCGCCGTAATCCGTTCCTCAATCGCCGTTAGCGTCAAATCCGTCGGCGTAATTCGAGGTAAACCGTCCAGTTGAACGGGGGTTTCTGTCGCCGCAATCCCCCCCGTTTTCTGTCCCAACCACGGCGGATTCAGGATAATCGCATACTCATTAATATCAAATTCTGCGGGAACACCAAGTAAGGTTTGTACCTCTTCAATCGACAACACCAACCCCAACTCCGGGTCATTCCGTAACTCTTGAGGATTCAGGCGAATAATCAATCCAGGCGATCGCACGTCTAATTGTCCATCCGCTAACGGCGTCACCTCCAGCTTCAACGCCTGAACCACCGCATCATAAGGAATCAACCAATTCTCAAACTCAACCGCTTGGCTACCATCTTCCTTTCCCCGCACCAAGACACTAAAAATCACCGGACGCCCACCAACATTCACCCCTACCGGAAAAACCGTAAAGTTATCGGAATTTTCGATAACTGGAGTGACTGAATCCTCCCTCTCAATTTGACTAATCAAATCCTCATGCAGATTAGAATAGCTTTGAGAACAACCCTTAGCCGCCATTCCCACAACCAAACCAACAATTATCGCAATTTGCCACAAAACAGAATTCACACATCGGTGCGCCCGGAAAACCTACAATTTTTAACATAAACCCCTTTCATTGGGACGGGGAACAAAACGCATCGACTCCCAAACTCAAACCATCAACAACCCTCTGCGAACCTCTGCGCCAACCTCTGCGTTCCTCTGCGTTAAAAACGATCAACATAGAATAAAATTCAACTAACTTCCCAACTGGCTAGAGTGTCGAAATAATTTAATTAGTGGCACTAGCCGGAATCATCAAATCAACACTAAACGGCTGTGTCCGTCGCTCATCATCTTCAGCCCAGATCAACTCACCCGTAAGCTGATATTGACCTGCCGCTAATTGCCCTTCATCAGGATAATTCAATAGAAACTGACGCTGACTCTCCGCCACAATTCCAGTCGGTTTCAAACTCCCCATATCTATAACCGTATCTCCCTGCTTTAACCTCCAACTCACCGCTGCTCTAGCCGATGCCATTCCAGTATTATTCACCAAAACTTGAATCTGTCCTAGTTCTGAATTCCAACTCCCACTCTCCACTGTCAAATTTGGCGATAACTCTCCCTGACGCACATAAATTGTTGTGCCAATTCGGGCAGTTAAAGCGACAGAATTGCCACCACTATCCGTCGTTTCCTGAAGCGTTTCCGTAAAAACAACGGCTCGATATTCCCCATCTGGCAAACTGGGTGGAAAGCGAGTAATTAAACGGATGCGTCGCTGCACTCCCGGTGGTACAGTTAATTCCCTGGGTGAAAATTGCAGGTAAGGCGTTAAATCGTTAGGGCTAGACTCCAAGCTTTGAAACCCATTATCCCCATAGGTAAAGGGTTCAGCATAAACTCGTCCCCGAAAAGGTTGATTACTGGTATTAGTAACATTAATAATCGCCTGAGCTTGACCCCGATTAGCTTGGGCTTCAATCACTAAAGGAGAAACACTCATTTGGGCTTGCGCTGCACCTGCACATAGTAAAGCCGCAGATAATGCCCAACGACTGAGGCGGGTAACGGTTGGCAAGACGGAATTAAAAGCGAAAGTCATAGCTGTATCAGGGAAGGGTATCAGAGATGGGTAGGGGGTAGGGGGTAGGGGCGAGTCGCTGCACTAACGTAAACGGGACAACCGACTAATGAACTCGACTCGCCCTGCTAACGTAAATTGGACAACCGATTAATCAACTCGACTCGCCCTGCTAACGTAAACGGGAAAACCGATTAATCAACTCGACTCGCCCTACTAACGTAAACGGGAAAACCGATTAATCAACTCGACTCGCCCTGTTTGAGAATGAGAAATTGAAATACTCCCCAACTAACCCTGATTTGGGTATCGTTGGGGTCTTCTTGCGGAATTGGATAAGGGCTAAGGTTCCCTTACTACAAACCTCCTACGGAACAATTGTTAAAGTGACAGCATACTGATAGATTCCAGCTTCAAAAAGTCCAGTGTTATCAACGCCCAGATCAACTTCTACAGTTTGTCGCAACCCGTCACCAGGGTTAGGAGGAAGAGGAAAAATGGGCATGGATGGACCAGGACTACCGCCACCACCGCCAGCCGAACCGCTATAGTATGTCTCAGCTCCTGGAACTGTCGCCCGTGCATCTAAAAAAGCATCTGAACCTGGGGGTATAGCACCCGGAGGAGGATCGAATTCTGGATTAGTGGGCGTAAACGACACAAAACGAGCATCACTAATTTGAATATCTGCTCCTGGTGTATTGCAGGAAACCTCAACAGTACCCGATACACCTCCCGGCGCATCAGAGGTAATTTCTCCAATCAAAGATCCAGGACCCGTTGGTGGTCCACCCCGGTACACCAATACACCCGGAACCGGAGTTGCAAAGCTACACTCCTCACCAATATTCCCTTCAAAAATGACATCAACGGATTGCGCCAACACGTTCGGACTAAACGCCACCGCACCCGCCAGAACAAAGCCAGATAAAACTAAACGACGAATCATGGTAAACCTCCTTAAGGTATATGCACAAATAAACCAATCATCGATAAGCGAATTAAGGAATAACCGTCAGCGTCACCGCATAATTGTAAGTCCCAGCCGGAAACGGTACCGGTCTTTCCACACGCATATCGACTTCTAAATCACTAATTCCCACCGGAAGATTCATAGTAACCTCTGCCGTATCCGCCGTAACCTGTTGTGTACCAAAGCTGACAAACGTGATGTATGTTGTGCCATCCGGATCAGGTGTTGACCCAGAGATGAAACTCGGCGGTGAAACTGTGAGTGTAGCAGAGGTGTTAGACTGTAATGTCACCGTTGCTGGATTGACAGATTCTATAACATTAGGCAGTTGAACTGAACCACCGCTAGCCGTTGTTTCCACCGTACCCAAGACAACTTGATCAAACGTTACTTCAATGGGAACACTAGCTGTAAATGGAATATCAACGGATTGAGCCAGCGCCTCAGAACTCAACCCTATAGCACTGGCTAGGGTTAACGTTGATGCAACGGCATAAAAACGAAACATTTAACGCTCCTCTAGGGTAGCTGTTTCAAGTCTATCTTAAGTTTTGCTAGGACAAAAATCTAATTTATCCTTTCACTAATAATTCGTCAATTTCTTTTAAATTTCGTAATCTTCCCCAATCCGGGGATTGAGTAATATCATGTCCGGTCAAACCCCCCTGAAGAAAAATGCCTGAAACCCTGGTTATTACAAGATTGCCATTATCGGCAATCCTCAGGACATGATATAAAGGGCGACCCGATCAGATTAAGTGGACACAATTGTTGATTAATGCAAGCGGGTCGCCCCTACAGTGAGGATTAAACTTTGAAGTGATGATCGAGTCTATAGGTCGGCACATTTTCCCATGATAAAAGTATAGCAAAAAAAGAGCGATCGCACCCAAAACCCCCAAAAATCTGTGACTGTTTTTAAGTATCGCTAAACCATCTGTTCCATGCGGCGAAAATCGAGTTCAACTTCTGCCCATAACGAACGATTGTGAGGATCAGTTTTTAGGGCTTTCTTCAAATAAATTCGGGCTTTATTTAATTGCCCATCCTTCACCAAATACCGTCCCCAACATTGATAGGTAATCGCTTGCCATTGTCGCACCTCTGGATCTTGGGGAATCCGTTGCGCCAACCCCTCCACCAGCGCGATCGCCCGGGCAAATCGTTGTTCTTTAAGTAATTGCTGTAAACGCTCATAGAATGTCCATTTGAGCTGATATTCAATCTCTGATAGAGGAGGAATGGAGGGAGGTTGGGCTGGCGGCTGCTTGGTCACCGTAACCGTCTGGGAATCCTCAGCCGAGTGAGTTGTCCCAGACGGTTTAATCGCATTCAGCAGCAGCTTATACGCCTGTGTCAACTCAATAAACTTAGTTTGAGCCAGCCCGTCACCGACATTGACATCCGGATGACACTGGCGTGCTAAACGCCGATACGATGCCTTAATCTGCGATCGAGAGGCGCCATCGCTTAAACCTAACAATCGATAACAATCCGCCAGATTCATCTCAAGGACAAGCACTGATAGAGGTAGAGGCAGTATTTTAGAACTGCCCCACCGATTCTGTCTATCTTAACTTGCTCGTTCCTCAATCACCCGGTCAATCAGTCCGTATTCCTTCGCCTCTTGCGCGGACATGAAAAAGTCGCGATCGATATCTTTTTCAATCTTCTCAACCGTTTGACCCGTCTTATCCGCGTAGATTTGGTTGAGTTGACGCCGGATACGCAAAATCTCCCTGGCTTCAATCTCAATATCCGTCGCTTGTCCGCGCACACCGCCAGAGGGTTGGTGAATCATAATCCGCGAATGAGGTAACGCCAACCGTTTCCCCTGCTTCCCCGCCGTCAGCAGGAACGATCCCATCGACGCCGCTAAACCGACACAAATGGTCACCACATCCGACTTAATATGCTGCATGGTGTCATAAATCGCCATGCCTGCGGTAACTGAACCACCGGGAGAATTGATGTACAGATAGATATCTTTGTTGTTGTCTTCAGAATCCAGGTAAAGCATCACCGCGATGATCTGATTAGTAATCTCATCATCGACTTCTTTACCCAGAAAAATAATCCGTTCCCGATAGAGGCGATTGTAGATATCAATCCAATCGCTGTAAGGAGAACCAGGAAGTTGATAAGGGACTTTAGGAACGCCAATAGGCATAATTTACTCCGAATTCTAGAAAACGTTTTGAATACTGTGTAGGGGCGGGTTTGACAACTATCGTTTCTTCCCTCACCCAAATTCAACTAAACCTGCCCCAGTACGTGTCATGGTTCGTCTGGTAGGATGGCAATGGTTTAGGCATTAATCAGGAGGGTTGTCTCGAAGGAGAACAGCAAAACTGCCTGAATGTCGTTGAAAGAGTCGCGATTAAGACGCACTGGCGGCGATAGCAGCCGGAACCTCATCGCTCTCTAACACCCGATCAATCAAGCCATACTCTTTTGCCTCATAAGGCGTCATGTACAACATCCGCTCCATATCCTTGGTAATCTTTTCGGCAGATTGACCCGTATTTTTTGCCAAAATCCCCATCATGGTGATCTTATTGGCTAGCACTTCCTTCGCCCGAATTTGGATATCCGTGGCTTGACCCCTTGCATAACTCTTGGGTTGGTGCAGCACAATTGAGGCATTGGGTAAGCTTGCCCGACAGCCTTTTGTACCCGCTGACAGCAACATCGCCGCCATCCCCATTGCCGAACCAATACAAATGGTATGGATGGGGGGTTGAATGTAATTCATCGTGTCACAGATGGCAAAGGCTTCGGTTTCAAAGCCAATCGGTTCACCATCGTAACGGGAGGTTCCTGTGGAATTAATGTAGATTTTAATCGGCTTGTCGGGATTGTCGTACTGCAAATACAACAGTTCTGCCACAATCAATTCGGTGACTTGTGGCACCAAGGGTAAACCTAGATAGACAATCCGCTCATTGAGGAGCAGTGACGGTAAATCGGGTGGTGGGGTGCGGTAGTTTTGCCGACCATAGTAAGTTGATTGAACTGCCTGAATCGGTTGTTTCATGTTTTCCGTGTACACGACTGCATATTTGTAGAGTTAGGCATAACGTAGACCGCGTAGGTCTTAGGCTGGTCAGGTATGGACAATTTCGGTACCCCCGGCTTAAGCCGTGGGGTTCCTGACTGGGGAATGCAATAATGGCGCTATCTTTAAAACATAGTAGCGTGCTTGTGAAGTTGGCTGGGGGGGTTCTTTCGATTGATGGCGATTCGGGGTGTATCCTGAACCACCTCACTCCTTCATTAGTACCGATGTATTACACCAAGGTTACTATAGTCTTTATTACTGGCTTAGGAGTTTTAGATATGAAAGTTGGTTTACACCCTGCCCTCAGCGATACTAATCTGGATGCCAATCAACCCAGTTCCCAGCGTCAGTTATCGATCGCGATTCGGGCAATTACCCAATCCCAGGATCAGTCGCTACCGTTGAATTTATGCTTAATTCTCGATCACAGTGGGTCAATGCATGGGCGTCCACTGGAAACGGTGAAAAAAGCAGCGATGCAACTGATTGAACGACTCAAGGAGGGCGATCGCATCTGTGTGATTGCCTTTGATCATCGTGCCAAAGTGTTGGTTCCCAATCAAGCGATCGATAATTTGAACACGATTAAATCCCAAATCCGCCAACTGTCTGCCGATGGGGGAACGGCGATTGATGAGGGGTTGAAACTGGGGATTGAAGAAGTGGCTAAGGGAAAAGCTGACGCCGTGTCTCAAGTGTTTTTGCTCACGGATGGCGAAAATGAACATGGAGATAATGAGCGCTGCTTAAAATTAGCCCACTTCGCCGTTGAGCATAAGCTGACGATCAATACTCTAGGATTTGGGGCAAGTTGGAACCAAGATGTGCTAGAAAAAATTGCCGATTCGGGCAGTGGTACGCTTTGTTATATTGAACAGCCAGAGCAAGCCGTACAGGAGTTTGGACGCTTGTTTAACCGTATCCAAGCCGTTGGCTTGACCAATGCTTACTTATTATGTGAATTAATGGATGGTGTGCGGTTTGCCGAATTCAAACCCATCGCTCAAGTCGCCCCGGATACGATTGAACTCCCCCTGCAACCCCAAGGCGACCAATTTGTCGTCCGCTTGGGTGATTTGATGACCGATGCCGAACGGGTGATTCTGGCAAATCTGTATATGGGACAACTGTCTCCAGGGTATCAGGCGATCGCGAAGCTGCAAGTACTCTATGATGACCCGGCTACGGGGGAAGAGGGGTTAAAGTCGGAACAAGTTCCAGTGGAGATTAACGTTCAGAGTACCTATCAACCGTCTCCCAATACCAAAGTCCAACAATCGATTCTGGCATTAGCCAAATACAGGCAAACTCAAATAGCCGAAGCCAAACTGCAAACAGGCGATCGCTCTGGCGCTGCCACAATGTTACAAACGGCGGCTAATACGGCAATCCAAATGGGAGACAAAAGTGCCGCCACGGTGCTGCAAACTAACGCGACTCGTTTGCAATCTGGCGAAGAACTCTCAGACGCCGATCGCAAGAAAACTCGGATTGTGTCCAAAACCATCTTGCAGGATTGAGACTCTAGCATAAGGCTCCAAGGCTCCAAGGCTCCAAGACACCAAGCCGATAAATGGTGCTGAGGGGGTGACAAGGAATGCCCCACCCCCCACACCCATACCCCACACTCGACACCTATTTTACAATTCTTAATATCATTTCTCATCATATCAGTTTACCCTAAGCATTTGGGACGGTTTTGATACGTTTTGGACGTAAAAATACACAAGTCGTAAACCTTAGGGATAGAAAATTTAACATGAGTACCAATCTAGCCACCCAGTTACGTGAGGGAACCAAAAAAGCCCACACCATGGCAGAAAACGTGGGATTTGTCAAATGCTTTTTGAAAGGCGTCGTTGAAAAGAACTCCTACCGGAAACTCGTCGCCAATCTCTACTTCGTCTATAGTGCGATGGAAGAAGAAATGGAGCGCCATCGTCAACATCCAGTTCTCTCAAAACTCTACTTTCCCCAACTCAATCGCCAGAAAAGTCTAGAGCAAGACTTGCACTATTACTACGGTGCCAACTGGCGCGAACAAGTAGCACCTTCAGCCGCAGGGAAAGACTACGTGCAGCGAATTCGCGACGTGTCCGCCTCTGAACCCGAACTCTTAGTCGCCCATTGCTACACGCGCTATCTGGGCGATTTATCCGGGGGGCAAATCCTGAAAAAGATTGCTCAACGGGCGATGAATTTATCCGAGGGTGAAGGGACAGCGTTTTACGAGTTTAAAGACATTGCTGACGAAAAAGCATTCAAAGTCGAGTATCGCCAAGCCTTGGATGAACTCCCCATTGATGACGCCACAGCCGAACGGATTGTTGATGAGGCAAATGCGGCATTTGGCATGAATATGAATCTGTTCAATGAATTAGAGGGAAATCTGATTAAAGCCATTGGTCAGATGCTCTTCAACACCCTAACCCGTCGTCGGAGTGGTGGTAGCACAGAACTGGCTACGGCTGAATAAACCCTGGTTAAAAACCTTGTAGAGACGTTGCATGTAACGTCTCTACAATCTGGAAAAAAATGATTTTATATACCGAATTTGGTATTAGCTGTGGAAAACAGGGGGAGGCAAATGATGGCGGTTTTCCATTTAAAGAAAGACCAGCAGAGTAATTATCAAGAGGAACCCCAAAAGATTGGGCAAATAAAGCAGTTTAGGAATTAGGCTATCTTTATACTGAAAAGCAGGAAGATTAAACCGCGAGGAATACAAACGCGAATTAATTGCCACCAGCAAAATCAATAGATATAGGGCAAAGTAAAAATAATCAATATACAGCAAACCGGCGGCAAGAATATTTTGTCTCAGATTAATCTGATCGAGAATTACAATAAACAGAAACGCTCCTGTTACCTCAATTGCCTCTAGGGGACTCAGACGGTTAACGATACTTTGGATGAAGAACAGCAAGATAGCAATAATCGCTGGCGTTAGCATGTTCGTGATGAATATGGTCAGGAAATCTCGTTCAATGAGAATGGTAAAATAAAGTTCTGGGAAATTTTCCTGTCCGACATAATTCTCGATACCAAAATTGATGTTATAGTCATTCAATCGATACTGAAAGAAACTCTCCTTCAAAGTCCAACCCGGTAAAACAAAATCTTTTTCTACACCAGGAAGTGACGTAGGAATCATCAGTTCGTATGCATCAAAATCTGGGACAAGAATCACATTGTTTCCTCCAGCTCGCGCAGCAGTTCGGCTTTTGGGCGGCTTCTGCTGCTGCTAGCGCCTTTTTACTTTCCTCAATCCATGCTTTTGCCAAAGTAAACCCAGTTGATCTTGCCAGTGCATATAGCGCTTTCCCAGGGTGTGAGAGGTATACCTAAATGTAGGGACGCAAAGCTTGCGCCCTTAACGATGTATTGCATCAAACCAGAAATTGCTATATCTATATATGATATGGATGCTGCTGTGCTTCTTAATGAATCTTTACAAAATAAGCCACAATTAATCCAGCCAAGTGGTTGCCAACGTTAGCTGATTGCAATATTATTCAACATAGTGTAACAACGTCATACGCCAGTATGACAGAAACTGGATTTAAGAGCCTGAGACACGGTGGCTAGACCCTGGCAGTCTGTGACTTCAGTTCTATTTTGTGATCACGAGCAAGAATGTTACACCGATATCCTGCCAAAAGCCACCTCAGTTGCACAAGTATTATCGAGTAGAACAAAGTCCCTGACTGGCTTCTACTATCCAGGAGAAGCGGGTTGGAGAAACCTGGCTTGTCGGTACTCGGTTAAAAATGACGAGAAAATATACTTTAATTGTTGTTCAAAAATTTTTTAGCGAATAATGCAACAAATCTTTACTAAAAAACAACTAAATTTACAAAATGAAGCTTTAAGCTTAACACTCTTAAACATGGTGAGTTCAAAATTTATAATCAGACCTTCGGGAAGCGTGTATTTAAGTTTTTTCCAGAGCTTCGCGGATGAATTACGAATTTTTTTGAAAAAGATTTTTAATCTCTCGTCAGAGATTAATTAAAGTTATAGAGGATGTAATTTTATATTAAATTCACATAAACATGGGGACAATAATGTTGACGTCTTAAGCCTGAATCACTGGTCAGGAAAGGAATACAGGAAATAAATATGTCAGTTTAGTATCCCTTAAATTGTTTTTTTTTAGTAAAGATCCCCAGAAGGACTAGATAGAAACGCCAAACCAATGCCATTATTAATTAAGAGGAGAGTATTGAATGGTCGCGAAATTAGAAAAAATTAAGGGTGCATTAACAGTGCGTAACAAAGCGCAAAGCTTATTAACATTAAGAGTTCGCGATCGCTAGCGGAGTTTTACCTTTTGTCAACTTAATCATGTTTTGGAGTTATAACCTATGTCTAAACTAATGAACCGTACCTCAACTGCCACTGTAGACGCTAAAATTGCCACATCTGCGAACTCCACCTATTGCGGTGGTGGTGGCAGCATTCCCGATGGAGTGGCTAGTTTTCAAGATGAGATTGTGGTGACTGAAAATATCGCGATTAGTAACGTCACCGTCACGCTGAAGAATTTAGAACATACTTGGGTAGGCGATTTGATTGCCCAGTTACGTCATCTCGAAAGCGGGGTTGTGGTTGACTTGTTCCGGCGTCCCGGACAACCGCAATTTTCGACCAGTGGCTATAGCAATGATTTAAATGGGGATTACAGCTTTAACGATAACTATTCCCATAGCTTTGACTCCGTAGCGGCGTCTCATGCGGTGATTCCCAGTGGTAACTATTGTGCAACTCAGGCTTTGTCCGTGTTTGAAGGACGCTCATCTGCGGGTACTTGGCAACTGATTATTAATGATTGCTCTGCGGGTGACTCCGGTTCACTAGAGTCTTGGACTCTCAATTTAGAATAAACACAAAAGCTGACTAAACCTGCATTCTCAGGGAGAAAAGCAGAAATCGTTCATCAGTGCATAAGGTTCTCCAAAGCATAAGTACGTTGAGTTAGCACTTGAGAATACAGGTTGATCTGTTTTATCAAAGCGTAGGACTTTGACTGGCAAAAGGAATGTTGGCTCTGGAATAAGCTGTCACGCATTTATAGCAACCGCCATAGCGGTTAGGACACATCATTTATGTAGAGACGCGCCATGGCGCGTCTCTACAATGGTGCTAAACGCACTACAAGGATTTCGCAATTCTTGACATTATGGTTTAAATGCCGAACAGCTTAGAACAACCAACGTTTCTTTTGCTGATGGGGTGACAAGGGACTTGAAGGTAATACTGGGTATGGGGTGTAGGGTGTAGGGTGTAGGGAAAAATTGAACTTTACTGAAAGCCCGACTACTTATCATCAAAATAAACGGGTGGCGAAGTTTTGCGATCGCGTCGGCGAGATTGCCCTGGCTTTGAGAATGGCAGCAGCTAAACAGGTATAAGACAAAATCCCCACCACCGCCAACAATAAACTACTGACAAACCCACTAGCATTCCACAAGGCGTGGAGAATCGCCGCACACAGATAACCCGTTGCCAGAATTTGCCAAGCTTTTCGCGGTTTGAGAACACTTAAGCCGATAAAATAACCAAAATAGCCACTATAAGCAATATGTCCGGCAACTGAACCCAGTAGACGGGGGATAAGTAATTGCAATCCCATCAGTTGAGCCGATCCTTGACCCGCTTGAAAAGTTACGTTATCGATAATATCCGGAACATACTGTCCTAAGGTTTCTAACAGGGTAAAACCCACCCCTGACGCCGTACCTAACAGAATCCCATCCAGAGGTTCCCAGACGCCAATCTGTTCTCGCCAAGGGGAACGCAGCAGTTTACCCAAGAAATATGCTCCAATAATTGGCAGGGCTTTGAGTAATTCCTCCATCAAACCCGCCCCGAAAAACATGCGGATTAGCAGAGACGTGAAACTGATCAGTTCCCCTTCTTCGGGTAAGCTTCCCGGTAAGATGTCGCGAAAAACGATAATCGATAGAGGTAACAACGGACTGGTTAAAATTAAACCCGTCGCGATCGCACATCCCAAGAATACCCACCACGGTTTTGGTTTACCACAGAGTTGGTAGACAAAATAAGAAGCCGCACCCGTTAAATAGGTTGCCAAGAGTAGATTAAACACCATTGCCTGACCGACCGCCATAAACATTAACACCACAAACACCACCGTGAGAATGGCGGGTCTAAGAAACGCCTTTTGGGTTAAATCTTGTCCCGTTGAAGCGAGGGGAAACAGTTGGCTAAAGGTAACCGTATCAGGAGTTTTATGTGCGATTACACTGACAGATGTCAGCGATGACGCTGAAGAAACGGGTGAAACTGGGGACGGAGACGGACTAAACTGGCACTCAAAAATAAACTGAGGACCATCTTGACCCAATTCAATGCGATCGCCTGCATGTAATTGACAGCATCCCCGTAACGGATACCCATTAACATACGTCCCATTAATACTATTGAGATCACAAATTTCCCAACCCTGCTTCCAGGGTGAACAGGGACGAATCGTGGCATGACGTCGCGATACAATTAAATATTGATTCGGGTTTAAGGCAATTTGGCAGCTTGGATCACGACCAATCACCGTCTCCTCATCCTCAGACAAAGGATAGGGAGATAAATGTCTAGCTTTACCTCTGCCAGCAAGAGGTCGTAAAAATCCACGGCAATGTTGACCAGTCATCAGTAATGTCCATGAGCTTGGAAACCGTGTTTTAGCATGGGGTTTGCTTCCTCCGTAGGGGTTGACCAAAGACCTCGTAGGGGCTCTTCTGTGCCCATCCGTTTAAGGTGCAAACTAATACAGGGCGAGCGTTTCACCCTCATCCCCTAACCCCTTCTCCCATCAAGGGAGAAGGGGAATAAAGAAGCTTCTGGCATCACATCGAGAAACCCTTTTCTTCTTGCTCCCCTCTCCCAAGCTTGGGAGAGGGGCTGGGGGTGAGGGCTGGCGTGGGTGAGGGGTTGAGCTTAAGTTGACACCAATGTTCTGTGCCGTACCCCTACAATTAAATTCTAAAGGACAACAGAAAACGGACGCAAAACCCCAGGGAAACATAGTTCTACTGATTTGCTCTCGCATCACGAACAGCCGCATAGAACAAAAAGCCACTCAAGGGAATACTACCCGCGAGGATAATTTCTGTGACGGATGCACCTAACTGGGGTGTTCCTGAAGAGAGTTCAAAAATTGAACCCACAGCCGCAATGGCGGTAATACAGGAACCCATCAAAAATAAACCGCTTTTTGGTGTCATTCAATTAAACCTAACGAAAAATATTAAAAAACAAAACCAGTTGGTAAAAAGTCCATGGATTGCTCCATGGACAAGACACTAGCACAGTTAGGCTGCGATTTTCTAAGACTTAAATGGTTTAACCGCTTGGGTAGAAAAGCCATACTTTTGCAGTTCTTCTGCCAAAACCAATCCATTTTCTACCCGATCCACAAACATAACCCCAGTCAGGTGATCCATTTCATGTTGAATGGCGCGAGATAGTAAACCATCTGCCTTTAATCTTTGCGGGCGTCCATTCTCATCTTTGTAGGCAACTTCCACCTCTACCGGACGTTTGACATCTAAGTAGACGCCAGGAACACTTAAACACCCTTCTTGAGCATCACATATACTCTGACCAAAACGCTTAATCGTGGGGTTGATCAGAATCAAGGGGGGATTTTCTGGGTTATCCGGTTCGCAGTCGATGACAATGATTTGTTTATTCACCCCAACCTGTGGTGCTGCCAAGCCGATACCATCTGCGCTATACATGGTTTGCAGCATCTGATGCGCTAACTGTCGGATGCTTTGGTCTACTTTAGCCACCCGCTTCGCTGGTTGACGCAAAACGCGATCGCCCAGATAGTGAATCTCTAGCGGCGGGTTGTCTAGTTTTTTCTTTTCGACAATAACTTGAGCAGTCATGGGCATGGGAAACTTCTAAATCCAGCAATCTTATTGACACTTCATTTTTTTTATCCTAGCAGTTATCACTCTGGGTGGAATTCGGTTCATCCACCCTTGAGCAAAAGAGGGTCTCTAGGATAGAGTGTCTTAATGTTCAAAGATATCTCGATAGAGGAGTAAATCCAAAGACACCATCACGGATAACGCCTCAAAGCACTCTTGGGCAAGTTGCCAACGCTCTTCTCGTTGCAACATGGTAATCAGTTTCTGCCGCACGGACAGCAAATAACGGACATCATTCGCCGCATACCGCAGTTGTTCATCGGAAAGGTTATTGGGATTCCCCCAATCTGAACTCTGGGAACTTTTATCCAGTTCCACCTGTTCGAGATCCATGACTAAATCCTTCAGCCCATGGCGGTTGGTATAGGTACGGGCAAGTTTACTGGCAATTTTTGTACAAAATACAGGTTGGACGTAGATGTCCAGATTTTGGCGTAATATGGCGAGATCGAAACGGGCAAAGTGAAAGACTTTTAAGACGGTTTGGGCTTCCAGCAACTGCTTCAGATTGGGGGCTTCAGTTTGTTTTTTATCAATGCGGATCACCGTAACCCGGTCTTGGGGGTCACACAGTTGCACTAGACACAAGCGATCGCGCTGATAGATTAGCCCCATGGTTTCCGTATCAACAGCAATCGCTTCGGCGTTTAGATAGGTCTTCAGCAGGGCGTCGGGAAGGTCGCGATCGCACACTTGAAATTCTGCCACGTCTTTCTCGATGGGTGGATGATTGACATCCTCCCTGGCGTGAACGCACAGGGATTCCTCACCACGCCACCTTTTTAGGGGTGGTCGCTGAATGGGGTTGACAGCTCTACACGCACAGCCTGAAACAGGTCTTACACGCGCTCCCTGTCCGTTTTAAGTCTCGGAATGCCCTCCCGCGACTACATGTATCGTTTAGATCAAAAACAAGAAAGAATACTGTTTTTGTTTGCCTCCAGGTCGGGTCGTCCGTTGCCCTTCAGTCTTTCCCTATTGCTGGCTCAGTCCCGGTTTCAACTCATAATGAGTGTATATCGCTGCAAGCTTAGGTGGGGGTTCCAACCACTTATTACGATAACACAAAAAAGCCGTCCTTGAAGGACGGGGCTTGCGACCCAAGTTTCCGGTCATCAGATATCTCGATTAGGAATTATCAATAATGAACAAATAACAAACTACTGCCGCTTGATGAAAATCTGGGTAAAGTAATAGTCTCCCTTGGCATTTTTGCTCACGCCAATCCCGGTGACATCAAAATCCCCTTCAATATTTTTTCGATGTCCTGGGCTTTTTAACCAGCCTTGCACCGCCTGTGTCGCTGGATCAGAATAGCCCTGATTATAGGCGACATTTTCCGCCGCTTGGCGATAGGACATGGATTGGGCGATCGCCCGGACTCGTTGTTCAAATCCCCCATGACCCAACGGGACACGCCCGGTTGCCATTGCCTGACTGTGGCGTCTGGCTTCCTTGCTAATGCTTGCGTCTAAGGTTAATGGGGGCAGGTTTTGGGACTGGCGATATTGATTAATCTGTTGATGCACCAACCCTTCCCAATTGGTAAAATCACCGTCATTTGGCGGTTGAGACACAGTTGCCGGAGATTCGGATTGACTCACCGGATTTGTCTTGAAACTCAACACCGAATCACAGCTACTGAGTCCTAACTTTAGCAGCAAGAATCCACTCATGACCAAAAGAGACGTTGACCGCACTGTTTAATCCTGGGAGTCTAACTGAATCAACTTACCAACGGTTTGTACATCTTTATCACCGCGACCCGAACAATTGATCACAATTTTAGGGCTACCCTGAAGTTGAGGACAGAGGGTTTCTAGATATGCGATCGCGTGGGCGGTTTCTAGGGCGGGAATAATCCCTTCGAGTTCCGATAACTGGCGAAACGCTGCGATCGCGTCTTGGTCGCTGACGCTATAGTATTCTGCTCGACCACTATCTTTCAAATAACTGTGTTCGGGTCCAACACCCGGATAATCGAGTCCCGCACTAACGGAATGGGCTTCCACCACTTGACCATCGGTATCTTGGAGTAAATAGCTCATTGCCCCATGCAGTACACCGGGACGCCCTAAGGTTAGGGTAGCGGCGTGCTTGGTAGACGTAACACCTTCCCCAGCCGCTTCAACACCAATTAACCGCACGTTGGATTCGTTAACAAATTCATGGAAGAGTCCCATCGCATTGGAACCGCCACCGACACAAGCTAACAAGATATCCGGTAAGCCACCCCATTTCTCTTGACATTGGGTGCGGGTTTCTTGACCAATAATTGCCTGAAAGTCACGCACGAGCAAGGGATAGGGATGAGGACCGGCGACTGAACCGAGGATGTAATGGGTGGTTTCCACATTCGTTACCCAGTCGCGAATCGCTTCCGAGGTGGCATCTTTGAGCGTACCCGTTCCCGCTTCCACTGGTTGAACTTTCGCACCCATGAGCCGCATCCGAAACACGTTCAGGGCTTGGCGTTCCATATCCTGAACACCCATATAGATAATGCATTCCAAGCCGAACCGCGCACAAACTGTTGCCGTTGCCACACCATGTTGACCTGCCCCGGTTTCTGCTATAATCCGCTTTTTGCCCATCCGCTTGGCTAATAAGACCTGGGCTAAGGCATTATTGATCTTATGAGCGCCGGTATGATTTAAGTCTTCCCGTTTCAAATAAATTTGCGCTCCACCGCCATCGGGTCTGGCATAGTGGGCGGTTAACCGTTCCGCAAAATATAAAGGACTAGGACGCCCGACATAATCGCGTAATAACTGTTGCAATTCCTGCTGAAAATCGGGATGGTTGCGGTACTGTTTAAACGACTGCTCTAACTCGAACAGTGCTGGCATTAGAGTTTCCGGCACATACTTGCCGCCAAATTTGCCAAAACGCCCTAAGGCATCCGGTTGTTCATTTACTACATCGGTAGAGGAGCGGGAATTAGGAAGGGGAGTTTGGGTCACAGAGCAAGATCGCCAACAACAACACCCACTCATTATAAATCGCGATCTGACCGGATCTGGCGATCGCGATTGAGTTCAACCGTTAATCGAGACAATAGTTGTAGGGGTTCAATTCACCAGCCATGTCCATTACAGGGTTTCTTTCGGATTTTTCTCTGCCGGAAATTTTTCGATTTATCGATCAGGGAAACAAAAGCGGCGTACTGATGCTGCGATCGCGCTCCGAATCAGGAGCTACCTCGTCTTATTATATTTGGGTGAATAATGGCAATGTTATCACCGCCGCCAACCAATTGAACGATGAAGGGTTACTCTCGCTGATCCAGCAATACGAGTGGGTAAGTAACCGTGTTGTCACGAAACTGGCTCAGTTGTGTCCAGAAGATCAACCTCTGGGATTGTATCTGAAACAGCAAGGTGCATTGCGGGGTGAACAACTCGAACATTTGTTCCAAGTCCAAGTCGTACAGCAACTGTGTTTAATTTTTCAACTCAAAGACGCTCACTTTAGATTTGAACAGAATACGCCGAGTCCAACACGAGAGATGACGGGGTTGCAGTCGCCCGCCCGGATTATCGAGGTTGTGTTCCAAAAACTCATTGTTTTAAGACAACTGTTTGTTGCTCGGCATCTGCGGCATAAACGTAATGGAAGTAGACTCTCAGAAAACTTTTGTCAGCAATTGGGATTGACGATGGATATTGCTTTTTTTCATTGTCTCAAGTTATCCTTGTTTGACATGAATTATACCTTGGCTGATTTAGCTAAAATTGTTGATATATACTATCGTCCCTATGACATTCCTAAATCAAAGTTTTCAGCAGCAAGAGCTTTAATTTAATGGGACTTATACAGCCTTGAAATTAATTTCAAGGCTCATAGCTCAAGTCCGTTTAAACGGACTTGACAATAATTCCGTTTACTTGGGTCGCCCTTTCTCCCAACCCTGGGTCAAAGAAGAGTTTTTCTGAAGAGTTTATCGATCGATACTCACATTAAATAATGTAGTATCTTCACGGGTACTCAAATAATCCTTACCTTGGAGCTGCCTCAGGTTATCGTCTAACGCTTGAACCACCTGATTCAAAGACATTTGTTTGTAATAACGGAAATTCTCGATAAATATTTTGTCATCCAAACTAAGTTGACTATAGCTTTGATATAATAAAGCGTGATATCTGGCGGTAGCAGCTTGGAGTAATTGTTGGTAGGTATCTTCAGGCATAAGTCTAGAGGGGTAGACAAACTTTGAATTCTCAGTAATTTTTATTTTGACTGATCACAATTAACAATCGCCTCAGTCTTCATACGGATTTTTTAGTCAGCATAATTTCCCAAAATAAGGGAATTACGCGATTCCACGGAATCAAGGTGTCTCAAAGGTTAAGCAATCGAAAGAAAAATCCTGGCAGCGAGAGATAGCTACCAGGGAACTGCATCTACAACTGAGAGTTTGCTTCCTTGTCCTTGCTTTTTAAGCATAGTTCCTTACTCTAGGAGTTAGAATCAGTGAAATTGCGGAATTTTCGCGATCGCTTCTGCCCAGATTACGGAGAAATACTTATGGGCTGGTGTCATGGGGGATGAGGGAGATGGGGGAGATGCTGCTTTTAGGCTTGCATTGCAAGGTTTTTGACCAAACAGGCACCAAAAGGAAAGCACTTGTTGGGTCAAAAAATAGCTTTAAACCCTTGTGTGGTAAGCTGTTCGGCATTTAAACCTTAATGTCAATAATGGCGAAAGCCTTGTAGTGCGAGCATCTTGCTCGCTACTAATACCCAATTTAAATGCATGACAGCTTATACCATCTACACTCATGCAGCAAGCCCTAGTTACATCTGGGTGAATACAGACAGAGACGATAATAGTGAAAGTGAGACCCTACCAACCATGTCCGACTCGGGAAGCGAAAGGTTAACACTGAGTCAGGGCGGGTTTTGCACAAACGTTACCATCAATAGCTAAAAGCAGTTTCCTAAACCCGCCCCTACAAAAATCTTCCCTCTATGCTGAGGTATTATTCATGAAACTCAACATTCTGACTATTCTCTTACTTCTAACACCCTTTTGGTCAGCCACTCCTCTAAACGCGGAAAATCCTGACCATCTGAAACAGTTACAAGACACGGGCGAATGTTCTACCTGTGACTTAACCAATGCCGATCTGAGTAATACTAACTTGAGTCAAAGTATCTTGACTTATGCCGACTTGAGTCAAGCCAACCTTACCCAAGCGACTCTCAGTGATGCTAATCTCAAATATGCTGACCTGATTAATGCTAACCTCAGCAACGCTGACTTAAAAAATGCTGATCTAACTCGCGCCTTTCTCGGTGGTGCAGATCTCACGGCTGCGGATCTCAGAGAAGCTAAATTCAAAACGGCTAACCTAAGTAATGCGACTCTTATTGGTGCTAACTTAACCCAAACGCAGTTAAGTTTAGCCAACTTGAGTGAAGCCAATCTGTCTCAATCGATTCTTACTCTAGCGGAACTCAGAGGCGCTGATCTCAGACGTGCCAATCTAGATAAAGCTAGACTCAATGGTGCTAATCTGAAAGCCGCTAATCTTAGAGAAGCGAACCTGAGTAATGCCAGACTTAATAACGCGAATTTAAATGGTGCTTACCTCAGAGGGGCTAATTTGAGTAATAGCTTTTTGACTAATGCTGATTTACGCGAAGCAAACCTCTGGGATGTTGACCTGAGTCGCGCTAATTTACAAGATGCTAATTTAACTGGTGCAGTGTTTTGTAATACTACTCTACCCGATAGAACAATTTCTAACCGCGATTGTCCTTAACTTGGCTAAGGGCATTGCTGACAAGTTAAGCTATAACCCTTGCCAATCCTAATTTTCAGCGAGGGTGTCCCTGTTGCCGATGCAGTTCATAGTTCCCTCGGAACACCTATTATATAGGGCTTCCCCGGCTCCCCCGACTTCCCCAGCTCCCCCGGCTCCCCCAGCTTCCCCAGCTCCCCCAGCTCCCCCAGCTCCTAAGTTGACACCAATACCTACCCCCTTACCCCTATTTCCCGAATCACCACTAAACTTTATCCTGATAGAGATAAGCATCGAATAACAGGAGACAGTTTTGGTTACCACCTCGTCCTGGACAACCACGAAATCAGAAGAAATTTTCCAAGCAGCCCAAAACCTGATGCCGGGGGGTGTCAGTTCACCGGTTCGGGCATTTAAGTCTGTTGGCGGACAACCCATTGTATTTGACCGGGTTAAGGGTGCCTACGTATGGGATGTCGATGGCAATCAGTACATTGACTATGTTGGCACTTGGGGACCCGCCATTTGCGGTCATGCCCACCCAGAGGTCATTTCCGCCCTGCACGAGGCTCTAGAAAAAGGTACAAGCTTTGGTGCCCCTTCTGCGCTAGAGAACGTTTTAGCCTCCATGGTGATTGAAGCCGTTCCCAGTATCGACATGGTGCGGTTTGTCAATTCCGGTACGGAAGCTTGTATGGCAGTCATTCGCCTGATGCGTGCCTTTACAGGCAGAGATAAAATTATCAAATTCTCTGGCTGTTACCATGGTCACGCCGATATGCTGCTCGTGCAAGCCGGTTCTGGGGTTGCTACCCTGGGCTTACCCGACTCTCCCGGTGTCCCTAAATCCGCAACAGCCAGTACCCTGACTGCCATTTATAACGATTTGGAATCAGTCAAATCTCTGTTTGAAGCCAATCCAGATAGTATTGCTGGGGTGATTCTTGAACCCGTAGTTGGTAACTCTGGTTTTGTTCCCCCTGATGCTGGATTCCTGGAAGGCTTACGCCTGATTACGCAGGAACATGGTGCGCTGTTAGTCTTTGACGAAGTGATGACGGGGTTCCGGATTGCCTACGGTGGCGCTCAAGAAAAATTTGGCGTGACTCCCGATTTAACCACATTGGGTAAAGTGATTGGTGGGGGTTTACCCGTGGGTGCTTATGGGGGACGTAAAGATATCATGTCCATGGTTGCACCTGCTGGTCCGATGTACCAAGCCGGCACCCTTTCCGGTAATCCCTTGGCGATGACGGCGGGGATTAAAACCCTAGAGTTATTGCAAAAACCGGGAACTTACGAACAGCTTGACAAAATCACCAAAAAGCTATCCGAGGGGTTATTACAAATTGCCAAAGAAACCGGACATCCTGCTTGCGGTGGACAAATTAGTGCCATGTTTGGCATGTTTTTCACCGGCGGTCCTGTGCGTAATTACGACGATGCCAAAACGTCGGATTTAGCCAAGTTCAGCCGCTTCCATCGTGGCATGTTAGAACGGGGAATTTATCTGGCACCGTCCCAGTTTGAGGCAGGGTTTACCTCCTTGGCGCACACCGATGAGGATATTGACCGCACGTTAGAAGCAGCGCGGGAGGTTATGTCGAGTATTTAACAATTAGGACGGATTCCAATACTGCAAGGGATAAGATAGATCCCCCCTAGCCCCCCTTAATAAGGGGGGTACAATAAGCCCCCCTTTGAGATCCCCCATCCATCCCCCTTAAACTGAAGTTCCCTCCAACTGAGTTTGGGTCAAAGAGTAGAAGCATAAACAGGAGCAGGTGAATGAATAACCAGATGGTCAAAGCAGCACAAGAACGACTGAAACTCTCGATTATGAGTTATCAGCAACAGCCTGTTGGCACTGTCGCCTCTAAGGAACCTGCTCCCAAAGAAGAACAACTTAATTATGGTCACTGCTTTGTCCGCGATTTTATTCCATCGGGACTGGCGTTTCTCATGCAAGGGGAACGGGCAATTGTCCGCAACTTTTTGGAATTCACCCTAGGGTTACAGTCGGATAAATTACAGACAAAAGACGGTGAAGGTTTATTTGCCCAAGTGAGGAAAACCTGGCAAGGCAAAGAACTGCTCATTGATGGGATTCGCTTGGGAGAAGGCTTGATGCCTGCTAGTTTTGAGGTGACATCAAGTCAAAACATTGAGCCAGATTTTGGTCAACGGGCAATTGGTAGAGTCACGCCTGTTGATTCGGGGTTGTGGTGGATTATTCTCTTGCGGGCGTATGAAAAAGCGTGTCAAATCGCCAATCGACCTGATGAAAGTATTGTCCATCGCCTGGAATTCCAACGTGGTATCCAGTTAATTCTGGATATTTGCTTAAGCCAGCGCTTCGATATGACTCCCACCTTATTAGTTCCCGAAGCCGCATTTATGATTGACCGTCGCATGGCGGTTTATGGACATCCGTTGGAAATTCAGGCGTTATTTCATCAAGCTTTATATGCGGCTCGTTATGAACTGCTGCAAAATGAAAGCTATATTCACAAACGGGAAATTGATACTCGTTTAGAGTTACTAACCAATTATATTCGAGAACGGTATTGGCTAGATCCCAAACGCTTGAGGGCAATCTATCGCTACCAAACTGAAGAGTTTGGTGAAACGGCGTTAAATAAATTTAATATCTACGAAATGTCTGTACCGGATTGGGTTCTCCCTTGGCTCGACCGCAAAGGCGGATATTTAGCGGGGAATTTAGGTGTCGGTTGGATTGATTTTCGCTTTTTTACTCAGGGGAATTTACTGGCGATTATTTCTGGTTTGGCGACTCCTGAGCAATCGCAAAGCATTATGAATCTAATTGAAATACAATGGTCAAAGTTGATTGGTAATATGCCAATGAAACTCTGTTATCCTGCGGTTGTGGGTCGGGATTGGGAAACGGTGACTGGATGCGACCCGAAAAATATTCCTTGGTCGTATCACAATGGGGGAAGTTGGCCCGTTTTACTTTGGTCATTGACGGCGGCGGCGATAAAAACCCAGAGAGTTGAGTTAGCTAAGAAAGCGATTGAAACGGCGGAAGAATACTTACTGGATGATGAGTGGCCCGAATATTATGATGGAGAAATGGGTGAAACCATTGGTAGAGAGGCGCGGCTGTATCAAACGTGGACAATTGCAGGGTATTTAGTCGCTAACTATCTGATTCAAAATCCGGAGCATTTGAATTTAATGTGTTTTAATGATAATCCCCAAGCAATAATGGATTAGATTGGTTTCGTAGTCAGGGAGGTAAGCCTAAACATTGTTGAGGTTAATCTATAAATTTAGGTTGGGATTAGGGCGGGTTTCGTTGTTTGGTTTGAGGTGGGTTTCCTGATTTAATTCCTAAACCCGCCCCTACATTTTTACGCGAACTTGCGGATTCTATCGATAATTTGTAAATTGCAGCGCCACAGGCAATTCCTCTTGTTTCAAGCGCTGAATAATTTGTTGTAAATCATCTTTGGATTTACTTGTCACTCTAACCGCATCGCCTTGAATCGAGGCTTGTACTTTTTTGAATTCGTCCCGAATCAGTTTGGCGATTTTTTTGCCAATATCTTGACTAATTCCTTTTTGCAGTTTAATTTCTTGGCGTACTCGATTACCACTCGCTGATTCAACTTTGCCGTAGTCGAAAATTTTCGGGGAGAGTTTACGCTTGGTGGCTTTGGTGAGCATAATGCTATGTACGGTATCGAGGGTGAATTCGCTGTCGGTATTCACGGTAATGGTTTCATCCCCCAAGTCAACCGTTGTCTTTGTGTCTTTCAAGTCATAACGGTTACTAATTTCGCGATTGGTTTGGTCTAAGGCATTCACCAACTCTTGTCGGTCAAAATCACTGACGATATCAAATGAATAGGTTGAAGCCATAATCTAAAGATTTGAGCGCATTCACAAGGTACAGTTATCTTCTTATACCGCTAAACCTAGCCGCTTTCAACTTTGAATACGACTCATCATTGACCTGTCTAGGATTTACGCTGTTTGGGTTGCATGGGTGCTACCTGTAGGGACACGGCACTGCCGTGTCCCTACGATATGGGAAATTTTTCTCCCTTAGCCTCCAGACGTTCCATCGGAACGTCTCTACAACCCCTGCGGCTCTCTCCCTTACAATATTGGGTTTACAGCTTCTTATCCCGATCGCGGCGACGGCGATCGCGCCATTCAACGGCGGTTAAGTAAACGACACCCCCCGTCACCAGGAGTAAGAGTCCAGCCGCCGCTAAAAATATGACGGTAAAAACAGAACCTTCCACAATCTCTCTAGAACCCGTTACGCGCCCAGACTACCATCGCAATCGACCAAGTGAACAGAACCAGAGTGGCGACCCAGCCTAATGACAAAATATCCATCGTGCTTTATGAGTAATAGTTAAGAAATGACTCCAAAGTTTATGATAATTCAATTTGAACCGTCTTTGACCCTGAGGCTCGAAAGTCGTGAACTCTTCCTTTGACCCAACTGACGCAGAACGGCTCGAATCCCTGAAAGCAGCTATCCTGGGGGGATTATCCCTAGCCTTAACCTATTGTGCGATCGCGCTGTTGCATTCGCTGCTTCTATCCACCCCGTCGCCTGCCCTCAGCTTACTAGATGTCCCGGCTAATCTAACCCTCTTGATCAAAGTCGCGATCGCGTTTTTGTCTGGCTTCTTATTCGGTGTCACCTACCGCTACGCCATCCGGGATGACCAAAATCCCCAACTGAAAGCGGGAGTCGTGTTAGCGTTTGGTTTGGTACGGGGTTTGGCGGTAATAGAGGGACAGCCGGATATCACTGATACCGTTTGGGTTTGGGGTATCTTAGTCATCGAGAGTCTCATCGAATTCGCGATCGCAGGTTTTACCCTTGATTGGGCAATTCAGCGCCGTTGGGTCAAACCCTTCACATCAAACTGAGTTCCTCAAACTCCGGATAGCCATACATCTGCGTCCGGTCAATAGCCGCTAGGACTTTATTATTCGCCGCATCTGAAAATAGACATTGACACACCAACTGGGCGACATCAGCGCGATGAATTGTTCCCGCCACCTTTTGGTTTTCTGTCACCACACCATTTCCGGTTGCAGGTTCTGACTTCAACCCACCGGGTCGAATCACAGTATAGGTCAGTCCGCTATCCTGCAAATAGTTCTCCGCTTGTTCTTTTTCAATAAGTACAGGCTTCAACGTGGTCAACGCTTGGGGGGGTAAGGCGATCGCACTCTCACCACTCCCAATCGAGGAAATCAGGATAAACTTTTGTACCTTAGCCTTGACAGCCGCATCAATTAAATGCTTGTTGCCCAAAAAATCGGCTCGTTGACCATCCTTGGGTAAGCCGCCTATCGTACTGATCACCGCCTGAATCGGTTGATCTCCCAGCATGGCTTGTTCAACCGTTACCGCATCTAGGGCATCTCCCATTACCACCTGAATCCCCATCGCTTCTAACTCGGCGCGAGAGTCCGGGGAACGCAACAGGGCTTTAACCTTCTGGTTTTGCTCAACCAGGTATTTGGCGATTTCTCGACCCACTCCGCGACTAGCGCCTGCGAGAAAAATATAAGACTTATCTGTTTCAATCATCTGTCCTTCCTTAGAGAAAATTTGCTCTCTGTTTTCACTTTAATTTCACAATTGCCCACTATCTTAAAAATAACTGCGACCAATTGGAGAATAATCGAGTTATCGGGTGTAACTAGCGCTTTGATCTAAGCAAAATCTTGACAAAATTAGGCTCTGCCCTAAAATTTAGATAAATTCCGGCAATTTTCGTGGACATTCTCACGAAAACTTCGGTAAAGTGAAGATTAAAGAAAAAGCGCCACTGAATTAAGCTGTTAATTCAGCAACGCCTGACAAATTGAGTTTTCTAGTCCTGGCAAAAATTATAACAAATTGTGACGGCAAAGGCTTAACTGTCCTTTTGCCGTCATAATACTTGTTTGTCTTTTGTCTGACGTTTTCTGGTTAACACTACATCCAGGTTAACTACCCCCTTTTCGGTGGAGTCAGGGTTTGGTAACCAAACCCCTACTAAGCACCATACCCTGTGCAGCCGCCCATTGTGTAATATCTTGACGCTGAATTGCAGCTGCCATTAAATCAGGAAACTGGTCAGGCGTGCAAGCCATGGCTGGGATACCTAATCCGGCAAGTTTTTCGGCTATCCAATGATCATACATGGGCGCACCTTCATCATTGAGGGCAAGCAGCGTGATCAACTGAACTCCTAATCCCACCAATGCCGCCACGCGCTTAAGCATTTCTTCCCGGTTTCCCCCTTCATATAGGTCACTAATTAACACTAAAATAGTGTCCTGAGGACGACGCACCAGTCCTTGGCAGTAGGTGAGGGCGCGGTTAATATCGGTTCCGCCTCCTAGTTGAGTACCAAAGAGTAAGTCTACGGGATCTTGCGCGGCGTCGGTTAAGTCTACGACCGACGTATCAAATACGACAATTCGGGTTTGCACTGCCCTGAGAGAGGCTAGCACCGCCCCAAAGATTCCCGCATAGACGACAGACGTTGCCATGGAACCACTTTGGTCGATGCAAAGGATAATATCGTGTAAAGAACTGCGTTTGCGTCCGTAGCCGATTAGGGTTTCGGGGATAATTGTGCCGTATTTAGGTTGATAATGTTTGAGGTTAGCGCGAATAGTGCGGTTCCAGTCGATTTCATTATGGCGGGGACGGCGGTTGGGAATGGCACGGTTGAGGCTACCGATTATGGCTTGACGGGTGGGGTTGGTTAATTTACGCTGCAATTGTTCAACCACTTGACGCACCACACGGCGGGCGGTTTCTTGGGTTTTGCTGGGCATAATGCTACTAAGGGATAGTAGATTTGCCACGAGATGAACATCCGGTTCAACGGCTTCTAGCAGTTCCGGTTCCAGCAGCATCTGTTGCAGGTTAAGGCGTACCATTGCATCTTTTTGCATCACCTGCACGACTGATGAGGGGAAATAGGTGCGAATGTCGCCTAACCAACGGGCAATATTGGGGGAAGAACTCCCAAGTCCACCACGGCGGTCAGAATCGTAGAGGGCGCTGAGGGCATTATCAATGGCTTGATCTGTTGGATTAAGGGTAAAGGAATCTGCGGCTTCTCCCTCACCATTCTCCTGACAAATACCATCGGCGTCTCCACCCCCTAAGAGAAGTCGCCAACGGCGTAGGCGTTCTGGCTGGGTCATCGTTTCTAGTAGCAATTACCGGATACTGATTGAGTTATTGTATCGGATTGGGTGGAGAAAAGCTGTCTAATCGTGTAAATCACCCTCTAATCATTAACTCAGTTGCTGCGCTTGTTAGTCATTCTCTCCTTCCTCATCGCCAACCTTGTCTTCATCATCAAGGTTTCTACCACTCTTAGTTTGCAACTCGGCATAAAGACGTTCCAGCCTTGCCTTTCTATTGCTTAGCTGTTTGAGTCGGTTGTTATGGAATTCAATTTGCGAACTGTGATATGTCGTTAACTTGTCATTTTCATCGAGCAGTTCGCGGATGATTCCCCCAGCAGTAGTTCCTCTGTGAGTATCGCCGAATCGATCCGTATTTCTCCTCTGGCTAGTCTCTGCACTAACTGAGATCTCGACATTCCCAGAGCTTTGGCTTTTTGACGGAAGAGTTCCCAGTCCCTCGGTTCGAGCCTCAAGGTCACTGTCTTGGTGTTCCGGTCTGATTTGGGTCTACCACGTTTGTTTGTCATTCTCCTTCCTTGTCGCTAACCTTGTCTTCCTCATCGAAGTCTTCAGGAGTTTTTTGCTGCAAATCCCGGTATAGCTGTTGAAGACAGCTAAGCCGCGCCCTCAATCGAGGTAACTTTTGTTCCAGATATGCCAATTCCTCTTGGGTTTCCAAGATTAATTGGCTGAGGATTCCCCCAGATATTTCGCCTTATGAACTACCCAGCCCTACTTCGTTGAGGTCTGGGTTTCTACAACCAGACCAGTATGACTATGTTTCTGACGCTTCACTTGTCCTAGTTGCTTCATGCTTCCTGTTTGCTTACGCTTACAGGTTTCTGAAGTAGAGCTAGAGACATCAGCGTCTGCGAGGCTCGTTCCAAACCCCGGTAGAATTCCTAATGCCCACAAAAGCATTACTAGAGCAGCGGCTAAATCCCTATCCATTTCGAGTCCACATTCATGGCAATGGTGAACTCTTTCATCTAAGGTCTTTTTGGCTTGGTTTCCGCATTTAGGGCAGGTCTGAGATGGTTTCACTTTGCGAGTAGGAACCTCTACAAAAACCCCACCAGCGTTTTTTACTTTGTACTCAATCGCTGACCTTAGCATCCCCATACCTACGTCTAAGATGGATTTATTTAGCCCAGCCTTTTGCTTTTTGCGTTTGCCTTTTTTGGAAGAGCGGGTCATTTTAGAGACTTCTAGTTTTTCCGTAGCAACGAAGCTATTACAGCTAACAATGTCTGTTGCTACTTGGTGTACCCAATTCTGACGCTGATTAGCTACCTTACGGGTTACTTTGCTAATCTTGGCTTGGGTCTTTTTCCACCGATTAGAAGCTTTCTGTTTTTTTCTTCTGTTAGGAGGTCTTTTCCGACGTTTTCCCTTAGAAAGACGCTTAATTTTGGCTTCAGCTTTTCGCAAAAACTTAGGAGCTTCAATGAAAGAATGATTTTCTCCATCAGTTATTGCTAACGCTGACTTGCACCCAAAATCGATACCAACTGAACCAAAATCTGTTTGTCTCGTTGCCGCCTGTAATTCAGTTATATTAACGGTTATACTGGCATACCATTTTCTATTGCGATAAACAATAGTGCAGGTCGTTGGAGTTCCCCAGATACGGGCTTTGCCGCGCATCTGGATTGAGCCAATCTTAGCTAACTCTAGATAACCGTTATCACCCGTTGTATGTACCTTCCAGCCTGTTTTACTTGGATAAGTCCATCCAGAATAATGTTTAATTGACTTATATTTGGGTCGCTTTGCTAAACCCTTAAACCAACGATTAAATGCGTAATCGACACGCTTTAAAGTGGCTTGTAGAGTCATGGAATTGCATTCTTTGTACTCTGTCCAAACTTCTTTAAAAGCCGGTAAAGAGTTATTAAACTCAACGAGACTGTCACCAGTCCCCCTGGTCTTCAAAACCGTGCGTGAAAGTTTCCTCTCACACGGCTCCTCAACGATAAGGTGCAAGTCATGCATACCTCATTACCCATTTGTCCTCGACTCTTTCGAGCCTTTTGGTGAGCTTAGGCTTGGCACTGTTACAGCCAGATTGATTGCCGAGACTGCCATCTGTGACGGTCTTTGTGTCATGGCAATGTCTATGTAGAAGCTGCCAATTATCGTAGAAATCCTTTCCACCTTGCGACTTAGGGATTCTGTGGTCAACTTCCATCACATCGTTTTCACGGAAAATTAATCCGCAGTGAGTACATTTCCCTTTTTGCTTCTTCAACAATGTTGCCAGTGTCTTAGGCATTTCAGGGTTGTTACCCATTCTTGAACTCCAATAAACCAAGTTGCCGTTGTATGGGGACGATTCGCCCTTAACCTTTACATAGCGCTTAATTGGTGTTTCGCTATGTTTTAGTAACCGCGTAGGGTTATTACCTTTTTGCCTGGTTGCGAATACCCAGTTGTCGCCGTCTATGGATTGCCAATACTTCTTTGACACCCATCCCCCGGATTTTTTGGGGTGTCGGCGCTTTGCCCAAGCTCTGAGCTTCTGGTACATGAGGTAATCTTGGTCACAGTAAGCCACCTTACTTACTTGTGTTGCGTAGTAGTTAGCCCATCCCCGAATAATCGGGTTCAGTTTCTTAATTAGCGCCACTTGTGGTGCATTCCTGTGGGCGTTGATAACTTCCGCAATCTGTTCGTAGTGTACCTTCTGCTTATCCTTGCTTGGGGTGATGATTGGTTTTATTCCTAGCGCTCTTCCATATTTGTCTTTTCCAGAGTGGTATTTACCCACTTTGTATTGACGTATATTGAAGCCAAGGAAATCAAATCCTGGCTGTTCTTGTTCATACGGGTTGAGGGTGTGAGCAAGTCTTGTTTTGCTAGGTTTTAGTTCCAAACCCATGTCTTTCAACCATTCCTGGATTATATCCTTGCCACTTTGGACGATGGTTAAGTCTTCGTGGAGAATCACGAAGTCGTCGGCATATCTGATCACGGATGGAGGATAGAATGTCTTCTTTACCCCATTTTCAGAGTATCCCCGTTTTGGGAATACCCTTTTGATTAGATTTTCCATCCCGTGGAGGGCAATGTTTGCTAGTAACGGAGAAATGACCCCGCCCTGTGGCGTTCCCTCAGTTGTTGGAAACAACTGCTTTGCGTCCATCACTCCCCCTTTTAACCATGCTCGGATTTGACGGCGTATGGTAGGGAATGTATTTAATTTTCTTAGCAGTGCTTTATGGTCGATTTGGTCAAAGCATTTAGCAATATCGGCATCAAGGACATATTTGCCCTTAAACCTAATTGTGTCATATATAGCCTGAACCGCATCGTGACATGAGCGTCCGGGTCTGAAACCGTATGAGTTGGCTTCAAATCGCGCTTCCCATTCTGGCTCTAGTGCCAGTTTGACAAGTGCTTGCAAAGCTCGGTCTTTCATTGTCGGGATGCCTAAAGGTCTTTTCTCCTCCTTTCCGGGTTTGGGAATCCATACTCGCCTGGTTGGAGCGACCTTTGAACATAGTTTTAGATTTTCAACCAAGATGAGACGTTGCTTTGGGGTCAGTGACTTAACACCATCCACACCTGCCGTCTTCTTACCTTGATTGTCTTGGGTAACCCGGCGAACCGAGAGACATTTTGCTGCCCAGGACTTCATCAGCATCTTTTGGAGTCTGCGAGTCATTTTCACATCGCCACGCTGAGAGGCTCGATAGATTCTCTTCTGCAACTTGTAGACTTTACGCTCTAGTTTTTGCCAGGGTATTGCCTTCCATTCCATCGTAGTCTTTAAACTCGCTTTAGACATTTGTATTGCTACTTAAGACTCTATCTTTCCTTATCATCGTGAGTCTGTTGGCGTATCCCTCTTATTAGTAGAGAGCGTTAGCTTCTGACTCAATCTTTCCTCCCATTGCTTGCGGTTGGCACCTACTCAGGCATCGACCTGACTGAGAGCATAAGGGAGGTTATCTCGTTCCTGATAGCCATTGTTTGAACTTTTAGGATGGTACTATCCACCGGGTTTATAGGGAGTACAAGTTGGTCAACAACAAAATTGCCAACCCCTGATTTCCTGTGCCTTTTGGCTCCAGTGTGTCAGCCTTATTACACTGGTTCTTCGTAACGATGGTTCAGTCGTACCTTCGTATTCCTATCCATGAGTTCTTGCTCGATGGTTGCCGGATTAGGCTTCCAGCATTGCCACCTTTCACCCCCGCTTTAGGCTTTGATAACCAGTCTCAAACCTAGGGGACAAGGTTTTAAAAACCCTGGCTCTGTGTGCTTTTACTCCTGTACTTAGAGAGTAGGACTTGAGAGTTTGCTTTCTCTCACCTACATGGCTATCAAGTTGTCAAGGTTCAGACCTTGCAGGTAATCCTCTATCCATTTCAGGAATAGTTTCTACCTAACGATTCGCACTTGTTGCTCGAAGTAGTCAACGCTATGGTTGAACTTCTGGTACTGGGTAAACCGATTACAGACAGCAGCGTTGTACAGGTCTTTGTGCAACTTACGGTGATACCGCAATGTCTGCTTTTGCTTTTTATTGGGGTATAGCCGAAAATTTACACGTCTTGTTGGCATCGCTGTTCCCTCCTGTTACACTTAAGGTAACAGATTCAGGTGAGGGTATGTCAAGTGAAAGCTAGAAAAGGTTCGCACTCTGTATTTTCTGTTCAACTGCATATAGTATTTGTAACTAAATACAGGCGCAAGATTATTACAGTGGGAATGTTACAGAGATTACATGAAGTGCTTGCCAATGTTTGTATTAAGACAAAGTGTCGGTTAGTAGAGTTTTCAGGAGAAGCTGACCATGTACATCTATTAGTAGACTTTCATCCTGACAACAATTTATCATCTCTAATTGGTAGTATGAAGTCTGCATCTAGTCGAATCATCAGAAAAGACTTTGCTGCTCAACTGTCAAAAACTTATACTAAGTCGGCATTTTGGTCGGGTTCTTATTATGTTGCGTCTACTGGCGGTGCGCCTATTGAGAGAATTAAGGCTTACATCAAATCACAAGACGCACCCAAAAATTGATTGCCTCCGTTCCTCCGGCAATCCGCTATCCCTCCTCACCCTCCTGAGCCTGCGAAGGATCTGCTGAGGGTGAGGACTCTCGCGAACTCGTTGAAATTCTTGTAAGTCTTGTGGATTTTGGACTCTGGATATTTGGGTGATCAGTTCCGTGCGGGTCATTCCCAGACTGGCTGCTAGGTGATTGAGGTTTTCCCAATCCTGGGGTTCAAGCCGTATCCCGACGCTGATCGTCTTCCGGTCTGATTTCGGTCTACCACGTTTGTTTGTCATTCTCCTTCCTCGTCGCTAACCTTGTCCTCTTCATCAAGGTTTTCGCCCGTCTTTACCCTTAATTGGTCAAACAGTTCTTCAAGCTGGCGCTGCCTTTTTTCCAGCCGTTCCACTTCTGATCGGTAATGAGCCAACTGAATCGCGTTCTCCTCTATCAGTTGGCGAAGGATTCCCCCAGAAATCGTTCTTCGGCTAGTTGCGAAAGGTTCTCCTGAATTTCCCCTCTGGCAAATCGCTCCACCAGTTCTGACCTGGTTATTCCCAGTTGCTGCGCTTGAGATTGCAGAAGCTTCCACCCTTTCGGCGTAATCATCAGCGATACGTTTTTTGCGTTTTCTCTGGCTGACTTGGGTCTGCCGCGCTTGCTCGTCATACTTTTTTGAATGTGCCATAACCTGTCTGTGCATTATCTCATATATGCAAATAGGATATTGACTTTTGATTATTACATACATAAAATAAAAATGCCGATTTTTACATACGTCGGTCAAACAAGTTCAGGCGATCGCGTAACAGAGCGCTGCGATTTCACAAGGCGCACAGGGCGGATCGCTCTTCCGTGACAACCTTATCCAGCTTTCGACGATGAAACACTCCGACTGGCTACGCCTTCAATCCGAAGGCGAGAGCATCTGTGCTATCTTGCGCCAACAAGGTTATGTCTGCCGCAAACAGACTCGACGCCTATCCTGGAAACTTTCTAAAACGGGTCAAAACGATTACATGCTCAGATGGCTACCAGCACCCATCAACGAATGGAATTTGATGCCCAAGGATACCAGCCCACAATGGGAACAGCTTTGGCAACTCATTGAACGCACCTTAACTACCATCAGAGGGGAAGCCAGGAAAACTCTGCCCAAACCCACTTCACAACTGGAAAATAACTCCCGCCCTTGGGCAATTATCCGACTCCTACCTGATGCCAGACGGCATACAGTGGCGAGATTTTTCAACCGTCAAGATGCAGAGGATTACCGACGCTTTCTCAAGCGTTTTATACCGGATGCTGAATTTGAAGTTTTTTTCGATGTTCCCAACGAACAGCTTTAAGGCACAACTAATTAAACAAACGATTAAACCAGGAATCAAGCGAAATCATCCCATGCAAGAGGAGGCGATTGAAATCGCTGCTACACAAACAAAGTCCGCCTGCGCGGACTAGGTTATAACGAGGGTAGCATTCCCCGGATTTGGTATTAGAACGCTACTTAATATTAGAGTTGATTTTAAGAGCGATCGCGCTTATTTTGCATTGATGTTGGATGGGAGTGGATGTTGGGTTTCGGCGCGTCAACCTAACCTACAGCGATAGGCGATCGCACTATCCTGCAATCGTTAGATAAACAGCGCTGGCGAAATCTGGAAGTAATCGCCAAGTGCCTTAGCTTGTGCTTTACTAATGAATCGCTTGCCGTTTACTACCTCAGACACTACACCACTCGATCCAATCACACCCACCAAGTCAGCTTGACGAGTACCACTGGATTCCATGATGTGTTGGAGAATTTCATGAGGTGCAGCTTGATCCATCGGATAGTTCTGTTCCTCATAGGCTTCAATCAGCGTTACGAGGAACTTGTGTAACGCTTTCTCCTCTGGAGTTCGGTGTTTGGCAAAGGTTAGCCGTTCTGCCTCTGCTAGGGCACGATCATATTCCGCCTCTGTCTCAATCACTTTGGGCGCGACTTGTGCGAGTAGATGGCGATAAGCGTCTTGGTCAAAAATAATAGCCATTTTTTCACTTGCCTTTCGTCAGGCTTGAATTAGTAGGGTGATCGCCTTAAACTTGAGTGAACAGCGATCGCGCTTATTTTGCATTGATGTTGGATGAGAGTGGATGTTGGCTTTCGGCGCGTCAACCCAACCTACGGCGATAGGCGATCGCACTTAGTACCGCTAGGATAATTATAAATAAATCACGAACGGCTCAAACCCAAAATCTTAAATAGAGATTTTTATCGTTAAACCTATACTACAATCGATAAATTTATGATGAATAGAGCAATTAATTTTCAAACAGTTTCTTGGTTTTGGGATCTTTACACAAGGAAGCTGCTCGATCTCGATCCCCCCTATCAAAGACGCAGTGTTTGGAATCAAGATTACAAGGATTTTTTTATAGATACTGTTCTAAATAATTATCCTGCACCTGCAATTTTTTTGTATCAAGATATTACGGCTGAAGGCATTTCTAAATACAGTGTTGTTGATGGAAAACAAAGGCTATCTACTTTGTTTGAGTTTGCTCAAAACCAATTTCCTGTCAGCGAAACTGCAACTATTACAAACCTTAGAGGTAAATATTTTAAGGATTTAGATACTGAGGTTAAACAAAATTTTTGGAAATATCAGTTTGCAGTTGAATATGTTCCATCTTCAGATGAAGCTATCATTAATAATATATTTGACCGGATCAACCGAAATGTTAGTAAATTAACGCCTCAAGAGCTTCGCCATGCAAAGTTTAATGGAGTATTTATTAACGCAGTGGAAGATTTCACTCAATGGATGAGTAGTGTTCTTTCACCCAACTCCAAATTACCCAACTTTCCTTCAATTAATACAAAATCAAGAAAGCAAATGAAGGATGTAGAATTAGTTGCTCAACTTTTACTTTTCTTAGAGGAAGGAGTCAAATCTTATCGTCAAGAAGACTTGGATAAAGCTTTTAGTGATAGAGAATTTAATTGGGACGATCAAGATGAGATAGAAAATGAATTTAAACACGTCATTCAATTGATAAAAAAGCTTATAGAAAAATCCCCTGATTATATAGATTTGCGGAAAACCAGGCTAAAAAATCAAACTGATTTTTATTCGCTTTTTGCAGCTATTTCAGAATTAAATCGTGATAATTATGATTTTTCAAACAGGTTGCCTGAAGTATCTAGCAAGATAAATGATTTTCTAAAAATCGTTAACTCTCCAGAAGAAAGAACTAATATTCAAGAAGCGCAAGATTATCATGATGCTATTACAAGTTCACCACTTTACTCTAGTGTTGAAAAAACTAAAGTTAGAATTGATATTTTAAAATCTTTAATACAAGGAAATATTATTTAATTTTAATTTGTTAATGATTTATCCTTCAATTTTAGAACGTCGCTATCTAGAATACCTTCCTTTTGTAGAGCAAGTGGCAAGTCGAGTTAAGGACACTATAATTAACTTTTGTGAAAAAAATGGATATGCCTCAACTTATCGAATTAAAACCATTGAATCTTTGGCAGAAAAGATTGAAACAGGTAGGTTTAAAAAATGGTCTGATTTAGATGATTTATTTGGATGTACAGTTATTATACCAACCTTATACAAAGAAAAAAACGTGATCCAATTTTGCCAAAATACTTTTGAAATTGTTAAAACTATTAAAAGAGGACAAAACAAAAAATCTCCCGATAGTTTTCGGTTCGATACAACTAGAATATATGCTCATTTAAAAAGACCAGAAGATGCAATTGCAAATAAACAATTAAATATTTTTGATATTGTATTTGAGATTCAAATAAAAAGTGCTTTTGAACATGCCTGGACAGTTTCAACTCATGAATTAGTTTATAAAAGCTCTACAATTGATTGGAAACGACTTCGTTTAGCCGCACAAATTAAAGCTACCGTTGAACAACTAGATACACTGATTTTGGCATTTGAACAAGCCTATCCTAGTATACAAGATAATGACTATCCTGAAATTAAAAGAAAGCGCCAACTAGCTATCGCGACCCAAGAGCTTTTTGATCAAGGTAAAATTCCCCAAGAACTGAAGCCAAAAGACATGACCCGTTTTTGCGATAACGTATATCGTATTCTTTCTAGTGCTAAGAAAGAGAATAATATGCCAGACGTTATTACATGTATTAAACAAAAAATTAATTCAACACCAAGCAAGCAAATTCCTCTGAGTATATCTTTGTTGCAATATTTCATAGCAATTTTAGTAGAAAATCAAGTTATTGAATTCCCCTTGCCAAAGTATTACTTTCACGTAACCGATGAATTAATTACGCTTTATCCAAAATGTTTTGAAAAAAATGCTAATTCAACTTTCCAATATCATAGCTAACTTCTCTACAAACCTTGAATTTTCCTCCGAAGCTAAACCTTCTTGCAAAACTGACAACACTCTCGCCATATTTCCGGCTAAAACGCAGTGCAGCAGGTAAGTAAACAACTCCTTCAATCAGTTCAGCTTTCTGGAGAGAAGGCATCGCGTTATAACGACGCTCAAATTCAGAACGATTTAAGCGATCACCACTTTCAAGCGCTGGAGGTAAAGACTCTTGCTGGAAGGGAGTTTGAACCATTGATTGCTGTTGTCGCTAGTGTTGATGTCTCTATCCCTAGATCCTATAGCAGTAGACACATCGATTAGGACTTTCCGAACTGTTGTTCCAGACGTTCCGCCGGAACGTCTCTACTAAATGATGTGTCCTAACCGCTATGGCGGTTGCTATATCTGCTATCATCCTATATTCTCACAACTCGACTAAGCGCGATCGCATGGCTGATGGCGAAGACAACACCACTAGGAAATAAGCGCGATCGCACTTATTTGGCGTTAATGTTGGACAGGAGTGGATGTTGGGTTTCGGCGCGTCAACCTAACCTACAGCGATAGGCGATCGCACTTTCCCTAACCCTTAAATCTAATTATCTTCCCGATAAAATTTATTCGGCGATAAACCGATCGCGCCCAATATGAACTTGCCACTCAACAATCCTGGCTGAATCCGCTAACATACCGTCTCGAACGCGAGGGCTACTGTTGACAATTTCCTGCGCCTCCTCTAGATTCTCTGCTTGGATTACCCAAAGCCCTGTTCCATCGTGAGGGAAAAAAGGACCACAGCAAAGCAAAATACCTTGTTCATGTTTTTGACGGAACCAAGCAAGCTGATCCTGATCATGTTCAGGATGCTGCTTTTTGTAGTCGTAATAGTCTGGAACCGTCGCAACAACAACAGCAAATAATTTAGCCATCACTATCTACTTTTCAGCAATAATTGAATAGTTTTCTACTTATTGAATAGTATTTTATTCAAAAAACTGTCCCATCACTCTCAATCTGAATCGGCGGAACACCTCCTTCTCTTAATTGTGCTGCAATCTTTCGTCCGGCTGTCCAAGTCCCACCTTGTAAAACTTTAACTAATGGTAACTGAGTTGCTGTCAAGTTTAGCTGTTTTCGGATAGCTTCGGCAATTCGATCCAACAAACTTACCGTCAGCGCCCGCCATTCGACAATTACTTCAGAACCCGGTAAATGGCGCTGCTGCAAAATAGCCGGATCTTTCACCACAATTAATCCTAAATCAAGGCATAAACCGCCATTGCGATACTCGGCTAATCCGGTGAGTTCGTCTAGTCCAGTAATTTCTAACCCTAATTCTTGTAAGGGTTCTAAGAGGGAGTAACTTAACCACTGGGAAAGTTTGTGAAAGGGGATATAGTGATCACTCGGCTTGTCCCCAGAGAGGGCAGAATGAGACCAGACATCGCCTAAATTCACGCCCGCGATCGCAAGTCGTCCTGACCAAATATCACCTAACCCCTCTAACACAGCCGATAATACCACTTCAGCGGGTAGCTTACCGATAACGTTGGGTTTAGATAAGTTATCGGTTGTTTCCATAACCTTATCTATCAAACTCCCTTCTATCGCTTCTCCCTCACGGGTTGAAAGACTCAGCAAATACTTGACCAAATTACCCGGACGAGGATTTTCCTGACCAAACAATTCCGGATGAGTCTGTAGGGATTCTCCCAAGCGCTGTAATAGTTTTACCCTACCTTCTAAACCTAAAAGGGGATTCGTTGAACTCACCTGAAATCCTTGGGCTAATTGCTCAACCGTTAAGTTTTGTAATCCTTTTGTATCGGCTTGTAAGGGGTATTCTGGGTTACTGGAAAACATACCCTGACAGAACATACGGAAACTAGCAACAGCTAAGCCTTCAGAACGGCGAAACACCTGTCCCGTCTGGGTTTCACAATATTGCCAATCAGCACCCGCCCCCGCATCTAATAAGACACTAACAATGGCTAAATCAAATTTAGTTTGGGCTTTTTGCAGGGGAGTAAGTCCGGCTAATTTTTGTGATAATTCAGCAAGGCGTGGCACATTTCCGACTTCAAAATGCTGCCAGCGACTGTGGAATGGGATATTAAAATCAGGATAGTCATCCTGCATGACTTGAATCACATACCTTGCCACATTTTCTAGCTGGGTTAAATCGCAGCCGAAGTAATGCAACTGGTTTGCCTCAGCGAGATCCAAGACGCGATCGCACCGTTCTCGAATCGCTTGTGGTGTTCTTAGATATGCAATGGTTTGTTGGTCATGCGTCATTTGTTTATGTCATTTGTCATTCGTTATTGGTTCCAGATAACTTGAGTGAAGCGAAGGCTCAAACTTTAAAACGTTTCCATAATTTTTTTATAGTGTGTACCCCTGAATAACTGTCTGTCGGTATAGTTTACTACAGACGCCAGTGCGGGAGTACACACTCTACTTGTGATTAGACACACTTACTGTTCTGAATTTAAGGAAACACTGCTGACTTATGAGGAAGCTAAGTCACTAGATCAAGAATAACAAAGAAGTTGCCTGAAATCAAATCTGCAATCATCTTTTGTTTTTGGCATTTCATTCGTCATTGGTTTTGCTGAACTTCCCAAGTTCCAATAACGAACCAAAAATTATCACAGGAGACTACGCCCTTTAATCGTCGCTAATTTTACTGCATCGGGTGCGGTTGTTTCAGTGTAATAACCAGCCGCTTGTTTGGCAGCAATTTCGACCATGGCATCTTCGGGAATTAAATCGTCAGGAATTGGGATGCGTTTGACAATCTCAATACCCGAACTGGTGATCGCATTGTATTTCATGTCGCTCATGGAGACAAAACTGTCAATGCGAGTAATTCCCAACCAGTGTAGTACATCGGGCATTAGTTCTTGGAACCGCATATCGGGGGCACCCGCCACACATTCAGTGCGGTTGAAATAGGCATCCGCGCTATCGCCGCCTTCTTGTCGCTTACGGGCATTATAAACCAGGAATTTAGTGACTTCACCTAATGCCCGTCCTTCTTTGCGGAAGTAAACCAAAACCCCTGCACCTCCGGCTTGTGCGGTTTGCACACAAACTTCTAAGCCGTGTACCAGGTAAGGACGACAAGTGCAGATATCGGAACCAAACACATCGGAACCGTTGCATTCATCATGAACGCGCACGGCAAGTTGGCGATTGGGATCAGTAATCGCGTCCACATCGCCGATTAAGTAGGCGGTAATCCCACCAATCGGAGGTAGGAAAACCTGTAAATCAGGGCGGGTTACCAGTTCCGGGAACATTCCCCCAGTTTGCTGGAAGAGGGCGCGGCGTAATTCTCCTTCCTCGACGTTGAGTCGGTGGGCGATTCCGGGCAGATACCACACGGGGTCAATGGCGACTTTGGTGACCACTAAACTGCCGTTAGGCTTGACAATTTTACCGTCAACTGATAAACGATTTTTCTGAATCGCCTCTTGGATTTCCGGCAAATTGACATGGGCTTGGGTGACTGCGATCGTGGGTCGAATGTCGTATCCTTGCTCATAGAGATCGGTGTAAACATCCCCCACCATTCCCCCAAAGGGGTCAAGAGACACAATGCGATTAGGGTCAGCCCAACTGGGATGGGGACCAATCTCCACCACTGGAGCCGTATTGGTCAAATCCGCTCGGTGATTGGGATGAAGCGCTCCACTGGCAACGGCTAATGCTCGATAGACGGAATAGGAACCAGAGTGAGTGCCAATCACGTTACGATGGGCAAGGTTTGTCACCGTACCAATAATGGGTCCCCGCTTGAGTGGGTCGATTTCTCCCCAATGCAGGCGAGGGGGTTGTTCCCGGGAACGCCCTGGATGAGAGGTCAAAACAATATGTTTTGGTTTCGACTTCGACAACGGTTGTGATAGTTGCATAATGGCTCCTATGTAGAATGCACCTCAAATTGACGTATGAGTCGTTTAATTGAAGCAAGCTCTAATCATAGCAAGTAGAAATGGGTTCTGCGTGAACCTGATGGAGCTAAATGTCAACACCCTGTTATGTTTTCTTAAAATACACCGGAATGGCTCAGACGTTGTGATACGAGGAACACAGCCACTCGCACGTTTCTTAACGGATACCAATATAGAGATATAGCGGATTCGAGTGGCTCAGGGTTAGGGGATGCGATCGCCTCTATGCATTACTCACATATTTCTTAACATTAGCGAGAGCGATCTCTATAGCTATAGCGCTCTCCCACCCCATTTCTACACAGCCAATTCTCAATAAAGACAGAATTTATGTCCAGGTAGTTAGAGGGATCAAAAATTCTGGAGGAAACAGGCAGGCTGTTGACGAGTCCTGAGCAAAACCGTTACATAAATATACATCTTTGTTTACACAAACTATTTTTTTTTAGCTTTGATAAGCGGGAACAGAGGTAAACGTTGAAGATCCCTCGACTACGCCAATTGTATTTGATCCGCCAGAGAGATTTTTTGGAGCCGTTCGTCAGGGAACTAAGGAAATTATGCCTAACTATTAAGGTGAAAATTATTAAAAATATGTTTTATTTTGTAAAACTTAAGCAAGGTTGACCAAGTTAGGCGCAAAATATCGGAAAAAGTCAGGTTACGGCTGAAAACGGCTCCCGAAAACAATAAATCTGATAAAATTTCAGAGCAAGGATCAGCGCTAACTTTCGCCATGGACTCCCAATCGCAATTAACCTGGCATCAAATTAAACAAGCGGCTAACCAAGCTTTGTCTGTCAACACAGGCAGCTACTTGAGTGATGTTGAAGAAAAAGTCTTGCGCGGGGCTTGGGAGGATTACAGTTATGAGCAAATTGCCGAACAGCATAACTTCACCGTAAATTACATCAGAGGAGATGTCGGACCCCAGTTATGGCGTAAGCTGTCTACAGCGTTAGGCGAGAAAGTGAGTAAAACTAATTTTCGGGAACCGTTAACGCGAGGACTTGCTAAACTATCACAACCCGTATCCTCACCGAAGATAGAATATCCCAATGGACCTGTACCCCTACGTTCTCAGTTTTATGTAGAACGCCCTCCCATTGAATCGGATTGTTATCAGACGATTTTGCAACCGGGGGCACTGATTCGGATTAAAGCGCCCCGTAAGATGGGAAAAACCTCTCTCCTGGATAGAATTATTGAGTATGCTGAGATGCAAGGGTATCGTACCGTCCGTTTAAATCTGCGACAAATTGAGCAGGCAAAATTTAGTGACTTGGATAAGTTTCTGCGCTGTTTTTGTGCCTGTATTAGCGATAAATTAAACCCTGCGGCGGTGCTGTCTGATTATTGGAATGAAGACCGAGGCAGTATGCTCAGTTGTACTCGCTATTTTGAAATGCTTTTGGCACAAGCAGAGAGTCCATTAGTTTTAGCCTTGGATGAAGTAGACCGAGTCTTCCAATATCCAAATATTGCCACGCACTTTTTTCCCCTCATCCGCAGTTGGCATGAAGAAGCGAATAATCTAGAACTGTGGGAACAACTGCGCTTGGTGGTGGTTCATAGCACGGAAGATTATGGCTCTTTAGATATTAATCAATCTCCATTTAATGTTGGTTTACCTGTGCCATTAGCGGAGTGTACTTCTCAACAAGTGGAAGATTTGGCACAGCGTCATCCTTTGGATTGGAATTTGCAAATTGGCAGTGAAGGGCTTGTACCGTTACTGGCAACGGTAGGTGGACATCCTTATTTAGTGCGATTGGCACTTTATGAACTAGCGACTAAACAGATAACATTGGATGAATTATTACAAGATGCGGCTACAGATGCGGGAATCTATAGTCAACATTTGCGTCACCACTTAGCCACGTTGAAAGAACATCCAGAACTGGCTAACGCCCTGGAAAAGGTGGTGAATGCAACTGAACCTGTGCCATTAGATACAATGCAGGCGTATAAGTTACATAGTATGGGGTTAATTGAACAGCAGGGGAATCAGGTTACACCTCGATGTCAATTGTATCGGCAGTATTTTCGAGAACATTTGAATTAGTCATTTGTCATTTGTCATTTGTCATTCGTCACAAAATTTGCAATTTAGTCAGGGCGGGTTTCGTTACATCTGGGTGAAAGAAGAAACGATAGTTGTGAAACCCGCCCCTACATAAGAATAAAAAAATAGCAGAATTTAGACTATGAGTGTATTAACCAGAACAGAAAATTATTACAAAATCGGCGGCAGCTTAAAGTATCAACACCCCACCTATGTGAAACGCCAAGCTGATGATGAATTGTATGATGGATTGAAACAGGGGGAATATTGCTACGTGTTGAACTCGCGGCAGATGGGCAAGTCTAGCTTGCGCGTTCGGATGATGAAAATTCTCAAAAGCGAAGGCATAAAATGTGCGTCAATTGATATGACTCGGCTGGGAAGTCAAACGACGCCAGAGGCATGGTATCTGGGTATTGTTTCTGAGTTGGTGAGGAATTTTGGTCTATCGACTAGGTTTGATGATATTGCCTGGTGGAAGCAACATGAGATATTATCACCGTTACAACGTTTGAATTGGTTTATCGAGGATGTGTTACTGACTCAGTTTGATCAAAATCTAGTTGTTTTCCTGGATGAAATCGATAGTATTATTAAACTCAATTTCAAAGACGACTTTTTTGCCTTTATTCGTGCCTGTTATAACCAACGCGCCGATAATCCGGATTATAATCGCCTGACGTTTTGTTTATTGGGAGTTGCCACGCCTTCCAATTTAATTGATGATAAAAAACGCACTCCCTTTAATATCGGGCGTTCGATTCAGCTTGGTGGGTTTCAATTTGAGGATGCCAAAGCCTCGTTAATTCCTGGGTTTGTCGATAAAGTTGATGATCCGGAAACGGTGTTAAAGGAAGTATTGAACTGGACAGGCGGACAACCTTTTCTCACCCAGAAATTATGTTATCTGATTGGTAAGTATAGTCAAAGCCGTACCCCCGATATTGCCCAAATTGTCCACACTTATATTCTGGAAAACTGGCAATCTCAGGATGAACCGGAGCATTTACGAACGATTCGCGATCGCCTGCTGAGTAATGAACAACGAGCAGAGCGTTTGCTAGGGCTGTATCAGCACCTTTTGCAACAGGGACAAGTGGCGGTGAATGACCATCCAGAACAGATGGAATTGCGCCTAAGTGGGTTAGTGGTTAAACAGCAGCAAACCTTAAGGGTTTATAATCGCATTTATCAGACTGTATTTAACCTGCAATGGGTTAATGAAAAACTCGCTAACTTGCGACCCTATTCAGAAGCCATAACTGCCTGGTTTGCATCCAAGGGTCAGGATAATTCCCGACTGTTACGCGGTCAGGCGTTACAGGAAGCAAGACAATGGGCGGCTAATCAATGCTTAAGTGATCAGGATTATCAATTTTTAGCCAAAAGTGAGCAATGGGAAAAATGGGAAGTTGAACGCGCTTTAGATGCTGAAAAGAAAGAGCGCAAATTAGTCCTATTAGAGATGCAAATTGCTCAAGAGAAAATTAAACAGGCACAGGAGCAAGCACGACGGGAAAAATGCCAAAATCGGCTTAAATTTGCCGTGACTTGGGCTTTGGTTCTGGCGGTTGCCACAGGGACTGGTTTTTACGTCCGCCAACAACTGAAACAGACTTATACCGAATCCCTGGAGGAGCAAATAAAAAAAGCAGGGGATAGCGCTTTGCTTAAGTTTGAGTTAGGGCAACTTGAGGCATTACTGCAAGCCATGAAAGCGGGGCATACCTTGGCAACGTCATTTGGTGAGCGTCCCTTAGTCAACTATCCCACAACTCGTCCAGTGTTAGCGTTGCAAGAAATTCTAAACAATATTCAGGAACGGAATCAACTGCATCATCAAGGTAGTGTGGAAAGCCTCGCCTTTAGCCGCGATGGACAAACCATTGTCACGGCTTCCCTGGATGGCATGATTCTTATGTGGAACCGACAAGGAAAACCCATCGGACAATTGCCGGGACATCCAGCCAGAGTCACCAGTATTGCCATTAGTCAAGATGGACAACGTATTGCCAGCGCCTCAATTGATGGTACAGTTCGCTTATGGCATCGGCAAGAAAATGGAATGCAAGAATTGCCAAAACAGCAGGGTTGGGTGAGAAGCGTTGCCTTTAGTCCCGATGGAGAGTTAATTGCCACGGCGTCATCGGATCACACGGCACGTTTGTGGGATATTCAGGGTAATTTGTTGCAGGAATTTACCGGGCATGAAGATGAAGTAACCCGTGTTGCTTTTAGTCCTGATGGACAGTTTATTGCCACAGCATCATCGGATCACACGGCGCGTTTGTGGGATATTCAGGGCAATTTGTTGCAGGAATTTAAAGGACATCAGGGATGGGTGAGAAGCGTTGCCTTTAGTCCCGATGGCAAGTTTATTGCTACGGCGTCATCAGATCACACGGCGCGTTTATGGGATATTCAGGGCAATCTGTTGCAGGAATTCAAAGGACATCAAGGACGAGTGACGCAGGTGATGTTTAGCCCCGATGGGCAGTTTTTGGGAACTGCTTCTATGGATGGTACGGCTCGCCTGTGGGATTGGCAAGGAAATGTGGTACAAAACTTAAAAGGGCATCAAGGTTTAGTGACAGATCTTGCCATGAGTCGGGATGGTCAAATCATTGTTACGGCTACATCTGATGGCATTGCCCACCTGTGGACGCGATCGCACAATCAGCCGTTGCAAGGACATCAAGATGGGGTCACTCATGTCACTTTTAGCCCCGATGGGCAGTTGTTGGGGACAGCTTCATCTGATGGTACAGCTCGCCTCTGGAATCGGCAAGGGAAATCCATCCTGGAATTCAAGGGACATCAAGGGAGTGTCACAGATATCACCTTTCGCCCAGATCAGCAAATGATTGCTACTGCCTCATCTGATGGCACTGTTCGTTTATGGGACATCCAGGGTAAATTGCAAAGACGCTTACCCAACCATTCCGGCGGCGTGGCACAAGTGGCATTTAGCCCCGATGGACAACTGATTGCCACGGCTTCTTCCGATGGTATTGCCCGCTTATGGGATATTCAAGGGAATCTACTGCAAGACTTGATCGGACATCAAGGGTGGGTAAGAAGCCTCGCCTTTAGTCCCGATGGAACGCAAATTGCCACCGCTTCATCCGATCGCACGGTTCGCCTCTGGGACTTGCAAGGTAATCTGCGACAGGAATTGAAAGGACATCAGGGATGGGTTAAAAGTGTCGCCTTTAGTCCCAATGGAGACTATATCGCTACGGCTTCCATTGATGGCATAGTTCGTCTCTGGGATACTGACGGAAACCTAGTCAAAGAACTCAACCAGCATCCCAGTGGCATAACCCATATTGCCTTTAGTCCCGATGGAACCCGGATTGCCACTGCCTCATTCGAGGGTATTGCCCGTTTATGGGATTTACAGGGAAACCTAGTACAAGAAATTAAAGGACATCAAGGTGCTGTAGTTAGTGTTACTTTTAGTCCAGATGGAACCCAAATTGCCACGGCTTCATCGGATGGCACCGCCCGGATTTGGCAGGTTGAAGGGTTAGGGGAATTACTCTCCAGAGGGTGTATCTGGTTGCAAGATTATTTGGTGACTCATCCCGAAGCACGAGAGGAACTCCAGGTTTGTGATTTTAGGGAATAGGGAATTATTAATAACCGATATTAATTATCTAACCACTGCTCCAAGTCGTCCAAGGTTGTAAATGTCAAAATTGTCTCAACTAAACGGTCTAATTGTTCCAAAGATAATTGTTCTATTTTAGCCTGAACCTCTGGAGGAACAGCGCCAAACTTCTGTCGCATTAAAAGTGAAACTAATTTTAAACTTTGCTCAACTTTGGCAAAATTAATCTCGCCTTTCCTATCTCCAATAAACACTTCCTGCTTGTGCAACTCCTCTAATTCTTTATTGCTTAAGTTAGCACGGCTGGCAATATTTAGGGCTTCTCCTATTTCTGGTACTGCCGCCAGAGACTCAGGAATTATGTCTAAACTGGGGGCGGCTTTGAGGAAATAAATCCACTTGTCGCTAAGGGTTTCTAATTCTGATAGTTCTTTGTTAAATTTGGGTAACTCCAGAAAAATTAGTGTTAACTCGTCTCGATAGTTAAATAGCTGTTTTTCCTCCTTCAGTCTAAATCGGTTAATCATTTGTGCGCTATTTTTAAACAAGAAAAAATCGGCAATTGTTAAAGCAATGAATGGACGCAATGTTGTATATTTTTCTCCCATGTCTAACTGATTTGCATAAGCTTTGGCGATATTGTAGATTACTCGTTTCTCAAAAGCTTCGACGTTTAAAACTTGCATCTCTATGATTACCGTAGACCCATTATCTAAAACTGCCCTGACATCTAGATAGGTATCTTTAAGCGTGCTGGTACTGCCCGGATTATAGGGATCGATTATTTCTAAAGATTTTATGGTGTTTTTGCCTTCGTAAACGATGGCGTTGAGAAAGCTGATGAGAATTTTTTGGCTGCGGTTTGAGCCGAAAATCTTCTTGAAAGCAAAGTCAGTTTTTGGACTAATGAATCTCATGATTAGCTCTCGCACAGCCAGATAAAGTTGGCGATCGGCTTCAATCCTTGCCAGTGCATCTCGGTAGTTTAGGAATTGACCGGAAATAATGGGTCAATATACACAATCGATGCTACCGAACTTGATATCACAATAATCCCCGATAATGAACAAAAACTAAAATAGCAGCCCAGGAACCCAAGGCGACTTTTACGGCGACAAGGATATTGAGCAGGGGGATAATCCCGCCACTAAGCAGTGTGCCTAACTCTCCCTGGGGTAACTCGATTCCAGCTAGCGTGATCACCGCCAGGACAATGAAAACCAGCACCGAAACCTTCTCCCATCTAGAGGCGTGCCAACGCTTATAGATTTCCTGCATCCACTCCGTTGATGAAGTAATCGCCACCAAACCGATCGCGGTTCCCCCAGCTACCCCAGCGGCAAACCCACCACCAGGGCTAAGATGTCCCCGAATCGCTAATTCGATACCCACCAACGCGGAAATGGTTGCTCCCAGACGCGCCAAAATCATCGAGGGTTGATCGGTAAACTGATAGACAGTGCAGAACGGCTTTTCATCCGCCAGCAGAAACCGCACACCCATAATCGCGATCGTAAATACCACCACTTCAAAGATCGTGTCATACAACCGATTCCGGAAAATGATACCCGAAACCACATTGGACACGCCACTGTCTTCTACAACGGCTTCGACGATAGAGATATCTGATAAATCCGGTGCCAAATTGGACATATTGGGCGTGATTAGGAATATGACGTACAGCGCTATCCCGGCTGCAATGTAAACCCATTTCATTAGTGTTTCTCCCCTGAATCTGGTGTATTGATATAGGTTAAATGTGTCGCGGCTGACGACAGTTCGGTTCGGATGATGTCATAGAGACGTTGAACCCGAGTCGCGGTGTGATAAGATGGCGTCTCAGACTCAGGTACTGTCGGGTCTTGATGCTCCAGTTCTGATAAGTGCGATCGCGTACAGGTGGCATGAACTTCTTTTTCCATCAGCGCCCGATGTAACGCCTGCTGATCCGTATAGGGGACTAACTCGACACGCATATAATGCTTGCTAAAAATGCGGCGTAAATCATTCATCAGTTCCCCAAAATGCTGCTCAACTTCTTCCTTAGTTGGCACTTTATCGCCACTTTCTTCCAGTACACCAAGACGCAGGGTTAAAGATGAACGCACCGCCACGGCATACAGCGTAATCGCCAGCATAGTACCCACCAAAGCTTCGGTCAACGCCACATCTGCCGCCCCCAAAACTGCATAAACCAATGCCGCCACTGCTCCCAAAATGCCCCGAATTACCAAAGCATGGTAAGGATTCACCTGAAAGACCAGCATACAGGCAGCCAACGGCAGCAGCGCAATAATCACATAAATATCACTCTGATTCATAGTCCAATTCCTCCCCACTACTCGAACAATATGCCAACACATACCCCAGCACCGTATTCCAAATCGCCAAGGAGATAATGGCGAGAATCAGTAGGGGCCACTCACTGGGTATTTTTAGCAACAATCCAACGATAATACTCATTGAACCAAGAGTATCTGCCACCGAAAGAGTATGCAGCTTAAAGAGTACAGATCGGTGACCAATCAACGGAAAAGTTCCCCAAAACCAGAAGACAATTCCTAACCCAATACAGATATAACTAAGCACGTTGATCATAGTAGGACTCTTTCGCTAAATCATTGATTCGTTTAAGGATATGTGCCAACAACATTAATCCAGCATTTCCCACACTCAGGATGATTACCCCAACCACTCCAATCATCCAGTCGTCTCGTAAGACAGAAACAACCAGAATCATAATAGAGGTTTTGGTGGCAATACTGGCAAATGCCAACATTTTTTGCCAAATATCATCATCCTGCCATGCCTCATACATGGGGATAAGTAGCGCCAAAATCATGCTAATTAAAATAAAATTCATGTTCGTTTTCTCCGGCTAATTCTGTGGACTTCATACGACCCTTCCTCGTGGTATTTTAAAACAATAGTTTTGGGCGTAAACGTAATTAAAAATATATCGAGAAAAATGAGTCCCGGTGTGCGCTGGGGTTTAACTCGTTCCATAATTACATCTTCGTACTTATGAGGACGGAACATAATTTCAAATGCCTCAAAATACGCTTGGGGAATCGCCACAAGTACCTCACCCAGCACCCGCAACCAATCCTTTAAGGATTCCGAAGTTTTGGGGCGTCCCGGCAAAAGAAGGGCGACAGCGATGCCAATAATGATATTTGGCACACTCAGACTAGCGGTGAGCAAAAACCAGATGGCTAATCGCAATATCAAATTCAGATGTCCAATCATATTTTGTCATTAGTCATTGGTCATTGGTCATTTGTAATACTTTGAGATTAAGCGAATACCATCCCAAACAGCAGCAGCAACATTAAACTCATCAGCCCAATCAGATGATCAAATTGCTCAAGCATACGAGGGAGTTTGATGGCAAGTCGTTTGAAAATCAAAAAATATGCCAACCATCCAAGTGCGATAGTGACTAGGGGTTTCACGATATTCTTAACCGTATACGCCTCGTAATACACAGCATTTGCTAAAATTAAACCCCCGATTAATATAATCATGGCTAACCAGAAACTGGGCTTGACATTTCCCTCTCCTTGTGGGTTGTGAGGCAGGAAAATGAATTTGGCAAAGGATATTGCCGTTCCCAAAGCCGCAATATTCATGCCAATCACTTGCCAGGGCAAAAGATTTTTCATCGTCAAAACCTTCGCCCCAAAGCCAGACAATAGGGGAAAACCTGAGATAGAGAAACTAGCGATAACTAAAGCAATCCAAATTGAGGTATTAATCGGCTTATGGTGCAGTTCTTTGAGGTTACGGCTGGGTAAGGTTCCCGCTATTAAGAACAGCGCTGATTTAACTAACCCGTGGGTTAGCCCATAAAAACCACCGACTTCGGGTGCTGCTAGGACAAAGCCTAACTGCGAAATCGTGTGAAATGCCAACATTCGCTTGGTATCTTTTTCAAAGACGGCATAACCGACTCCTAGCACCGCTGTGCCTACACCGAAGATTCTGACAATGGGATCAACCTCTGGCACCATCAAAGCAAAGCGCATCAAGGGAAACACCCCAGCTTTTACCACAACCCCCGATAGCAACGCCGACACCGGTGTCTCGGATTCCGAGTGGGTTAAGGGTAACCACAATCCCGATACAAAGATACCCCCCTTACTCAACAGTCCCAGAAAAATCAGGGCAATTGCCTCGATGGGAGCATTGCTTAAACCCTCATAAGCAAAAGAATAATTCGCCTGATACACCAACCCCGCACCCATCAGATAAAACAGCATTGCTACGTTGCTGATCAACAGATAGCGTAACCCCACCCAAATCGAACGGTTCGTTCGGGGATAGGCAATTAACAGAAATGCGGCAATACTAATCACCTCTAACGCCACGTATAAGCTGATGAAATCGGCACAGACAAAGGCGGCATTGACACAGCCGTGTAAAATAATCATCTGTGTAAAAAAGAATGCCGTCTTATTCGTGTGCCAACAATAGATGATAACGGCGCTTGTGACCAAGGCATTGGTCACTATAAAAAAAGCGCTCATTTCGTCAGCGATTAAGGTGACGCCGAAACTATCCAATAATGGCAGGGTTAAGGTTGACTGAGCCACAAATAAGTAAGATGCATATCCAGCCGAAGCTAGGGCGACGCCCAGTGCGAGATATCGGTCAAGTCTGGGGAACAGATAAATGCTGAACCCCACAAATAGCGGTAGTGCAATCCAGGCAATCGTCAATGTACTCATGGGGTGTTGTGCTTCTCAATCTCGCTGCTTTCTAAAGTCGGATGATCCCGTGCTAGCTTCATCACACCGACTAGCATTAGAGCTTGAATCGAAAAGCCGATCACAATCGCGGTTAAGATCACCGCTTGGGGAACTGGATCAGAGTAAGCGCCATTTTCGACGTGGGAAATAATCCCATTTTCGACGGGAATAATCGGTGTGAATAAGGCTTCTCCTTTTCTGGATGCGATCAGCACGTAATAGGCAATAACCCCCGTACTCATCACATCCATGGAGATGATCTTCATCACCAGGTTTTTTTTCAGGATGATGCCGAAAAATCCGCACAGGATGGTGGCAAATATGCAGGCTTCTAACACGGGTATGCTGTCCTGGAAAAAGGTGCTAAAACATATATAGCACGTTTTAATAGTGCTAACCAAGGCTGACACTATTGGAAAGTGTCAATGCCAACGATAGACTCATCATGCCATATCAACGGATTGGTTTGAGCTGGGGAAGCTGGGGGAGCTGGGGGAGCTGGGGGAGCTGGGGAAGCTGGGGGAGCTGGGGGAGCTGGGGGAGCTGGGGAAGATGAGGAAGGTGGAAAAGAAAAAATTGGGTGGGGAAGAAGTTAATTTATAGCACTACGCACTCTAGTTAGGACATAAAAGAAAACTTCAAATCGCTTTGACCCTGAAGTCCGAGGTGTTGCCTATTGCCTATTGCCTATTGCCTAGCGCGTAGCGCTATATCTCCCTAATCTCCCTTATGCCAATACCATCTTGAACAGAAGAATCAACCCTAGACTCATCACTCCCATGAATCCGATCAGATGCTCCAATTGCTCAAGCATACGGGGTAGTTTGAGTACCACTCGTTGAAAAATCAAAACGTATGCTAACCAGCCAACGGCGATGATTGCCAGGTTTTTGGTGATATTTGCTAGGGTGTATCCTTCTAAATACATCCCGCTTGCGGCAATCAGCCCACCGAGCAGTAGTAGGATTGGAGTCCAGAAACTGGCTCGCACAGGCTTCCCTTTCCCATGGGGTAGAAGGATAAATTTGGCATACACCATCGCAGTTCCCACCGCCCCCAGGTTCATGACTATCTCTTGCCAAGGTAGGACGTTTTTCAACGTTAATACCTTCGCGCCAAAGCCGACAAATAAGGGAAAGCCCGAAATCGAGAGACTAGCCATGACTATGGCAATCCAGAGTCCAGTATGCATGGGCTGCTCTTTAAGTTCCTTAAAGTTTCGGCTGGGTAAGTTACCCGCGATCAAAAACAGCGTTGATTTCGCCAATCCATGGGCTAGGGCAAAAAAGCCACCAACTTCTGGTGCAGCGAGTATCCAACCTAATTGGGAAACGGTGCTAAACGCTAGCGTGCGCTTGGTATCTTTTTCCAAGACGGCATAACCGACTCCCAGCAGCGCAGTTCCCACACCGAATAGTCTGATAATGGGATCGATCGCCTCTACCATCAAGGCAAAGCGCACCAGGGGAAACACGCCTGTTTTCACCACCACCCCCGATAGCAGTGCAGATACGGGTGTCTCGGATTCCGAGTGGGTTAAGGGTAACCACAATCCCGATACAAAGATACCCCCTTTACTCAACAGTCCCAGAACGATCAGGGCAATTGCCTCAATGGGCGCATTGCTTAAACCCTCATAAGCAAAGGAATAATTCGCCTGATACACCAACACCGCACCCACCAGATAAAACAGCATTGCCACATTGCCGACAAACATATAACGTAAAGCCACCCAAATCGAACGATTGGTTCGGGAATAGGCAATTAACAGAAATGCGGCAATACTAATGACTTCTAACGATACGTATAAGCTGATGAGATCGGCACAGAGAAAGGCGGCATTGACACTGCCATGTAAAATAATCGTCTGTGTATAAAAGAAAGCTGACTTATTCGTGTGCCAACAATAGAGAATAACGGCGGTTGCTACTAGAGCATTGGTCAATATAAAAAAACCGCTCAATTGGTCAGCGATTAATGTAACGCCGAAACTATCCAATAATTGCAGGGTGATCGGCGCTTTAGCTACAAATAATAACTGCAACGCATATCCAACCGAAACCAGGGCGACGCCCAGTGCGAGATATCGGTCAAGTTTGGGGAACAGATAAATGCTGAACCCCACAAACATCGGTAGTGCGAGCCAGGCAATCGTCAATGTACTCATGGGGTATTTTATTTCTCAAGCTCGTTGCTTTCTAAGGTCGGATGATACCGTGCTAGCGTCTTTTTTAAGATGATGCCGCAAAATCCGCCCAGAATAGTGGCAAATAGGTAGGCGGCTAACACGGCTATGCTTTCCGGTGAAAAGGTGCTAAAACATTTATAGCACGTTTTAATAGTGCTAACCAAGACTGACACTATTGGAAAGTGTCAATATCAACGATAGACTCATACCACACCAACGGGTTGGTTTGAGCAGAGGATCGACATGATAAAACATGCAATAGCCGGATTAAAGAACCGATTCGTGGCAAGTCAATACTTAACCTCAGCCCTGAGTCACCGAATGCCGTTGGCGGCTAAAGGACTGAAGGTGTACCGCCGGAACCTTTCTACTCTTGCGATCAGGACACTAAAACCGTGACCATTTTGGATGTATCAACACCGTTTCAATTGGTTGGACGGCAAGCGCAATTCCAGCGAATCATCCAGGTGTTAGCCCATGAGGGCAACCTGTTGATTGTGGGAGTACCGGGAAGCGGACGGCGGAGTCTGGTACGGCTAGCGGCTCGGGAAGTTGGTGTGAAAATCCTGGAAGTTGACTGTATCCGGGTGACTGATGGTCAACGCTTCGTCCAATTGTTGTGCGAGAGCATCAATCAGACGTTTCTCAGTACAACGGCTCACGCTCTCATGCAAGAGTGGATCGAACACAAGGCGGCTGAATTATTTGTCCTCAAAAATAACGGACGAGGTAGAGCGCAGCTAAAACCTGTTCGGGTAAAGAGTCAACAGCAGCAATGGAAAGCATTTGAGGGATTACTGGAACTCCTACAAGAATTAGCCGAATCGACAGGTGAACGGGTGGTGCTAATTTTGGAAAGCTTTCCCCATATTCGTTCTTGGGATCGTCATGGGGTATGGGAAAATTTTTTGAAGCAAGAGATCGAGCGTCAGACTCAGGTGAGTTATGTATTAGTAGCAACGATCGCGGAAATTAGCATTCATCCCGATGAACTGGGAAATAGCTTAGAAATCGTGCAGCTAGCCCCCTTAGCCGATGATGTGGTGGCGGCTTGGGCGCAGGAGGTTCTGCATGTCGAAGGGCTAACCTTCGATCCGCGATCGCAAGCCTTGGAATTGTTTGTCAATGCGGTGCAGGGACATTTAGGCGATGCTTCCGCACTGGTACGACGCCTCCAGTCGGTGCGAGTAGCTGATGGATTAATTCGCGATCGCCACATCCAGCAGGCAATTCAAGATCTATTATCCGACCTATCCATGGTTTTCGAGTCATTACTGATGCTGCTTCCGGCGAATCAGGCGCATCTGTTGGAATCTCTGGCGTTAGATCCGACGGACAAGCCGCAAAGTCGCGATTATATCCACAAACATTACCTATCCAGAGGGGGGAGTCTCCAAGGCGCGATCGCGGGATTACAACACAAAGGTTTAATTTACGGCTCCGAGCAAAATTATCGACTGGCTCTCCCTCTGTTGGCATTGTGGCTGCGCCAGCGCTTGAGTTAATCCTTTTCTGGAGCTAGATCAGGGCACGATACCATCCATCCGCGTCAACTTAAGGTAGAAAGCAATGCTGGCAAGGTTTTAAGCTGTGTCTATCTACTCCTTGACATTTTCCCCCTCATCCCCTAAACCCTTCTCCCTCCCTGGGGAGAAGGGGAACCGGATTATCTTATCTTGCTCCCCTCTCCCGTGCAAAAAAAGCGAAGCATCCTTAGTCCTCCTTTGGAGAGGGGCTGGGGGTGAGGGGTTGAGCTTAAGTGAACACGGGTGGATACTATCGTGCCCCTACCCAATCAATTATCCCTGCCTTGGGTTGAAACTGTTGCTGCCCGATTGGATAAGAGTTTTAGTCCATTTTAATGGAATTGAGCTATTAGCCCGGAGTTTGAACTCCGGGCAGGTGTAGGGACTGAATGCTATATTCAGCGTATCAGCGCCTATCTTTTAAGGTGGGATTATGACTCAAGAACTAATTGACCTCAGAACTAGCATCGTAGAAGGACGCTATACAGATGCTTTGGCGATTGTGGATGAATTAGAGGGGATGAGTAACAAGCAATCCTCCGTAATATTGAATCGTTATTCGGCAAAA
>NZ_DS989841.1:169715-171983 GCF_000155555.1 Coleofasciculus chthonoplastes PCC 7420 | reverse complement strand
AAAACCGTACAGAATTCGGTTCGGTCAAACTAACTTCTAAAAGCCGAAACGCCGTATTTTTCGTTCTCACTCTTCTTGTCTACGGTCGCTGAGCGAAGTCGAAGTGATGGTCTACCTGTCTACTTGTCTAGCTAAACCCCCATCTTAAAAAACCTACCCTTGTGAGCTCCCTGACCCTCCCCTTACCAAGGGGAGCGAATAACGGAACATAACTTGAAAGCCTGTTCTTTGAGTTCTTGTAACGACATGGGAATGACTCCAGCTTTCTACAGATGCCAGTCATTATATAGCGATTTCCAGTCTGATGCGGTACTTCGGTAAGGGCGCAAGCCTAGATTCCCTACATTCAGGTGTACGGGTTTTGTTGATCAATTATCGACTCTTAAGGGGGGTCTTACGTAGTTAGTGTGCTAAATTGTTAGTTTAATTTGCCAGAATATTGGACAGCAATAGCTTTAACTATTTTTACCCGGATTTAAATTTGTTTTGAAGTAGTTAAAAGCTACAGTCTTTATTTGGCAAGCTTTCTGGTTCATAAAAGCTGATATTTTAGCACACTAAGTCCGGAATACCCGATATAGATAATTCTAAGCATTGAATCAAGACTTCTCACATAGACTGAGGCAGCGATCGCACTTTGTTTAACCCTCTACTGAAGGGAAGCGATGCCGCTACGATGTGAGGTAAATTAGCGAATAATCTGAAGAAGCAAATTTTTGACTAAATAAAACAACGAAAATCTCTAATCTCCACTAATCAAGCCTCTGAAATGACCATTTGTATAAACCTTTTTTATCTTTCCCTATTCCAAATAGTTGTTTACCATCCGATGATAATGTGCCTTTATTTTCTCCAAGTCTCCAGTATCCTGAAATGACCTCTAACTCTCTTATTATTACATCATTCGTTTTAGGATCAAGATTACCATTAATAGCAACTTTAGCTGTACCATTCCACCAATGTTCGTGAATCAAAATTCCCTTAAATGAATCATTAAATTGGTGAGTAATAGAGAGAGTAGCTTTACCACTACCGAACTCACCATACCAAGTTCCAACTATTTGCAGGGGAGAAGCACAAGCATCATTATTAGTCTGAAGTAATGCCAACCACTCCTGTATTGATGGAGGTCGCTCCTCTGGTTTTACCTCCATCCCCTTGAGAATCGCCTGATTTACCCGATCGCTGATAGTTGAATTAATCTCCTTTGGCTTCAAAAACGACATATTAATAGCCCTGAGTGGAGCAATCGTTGGCACTTCTCCAGTTAGCAGCGAATACAGTGTCGCAGCTAAAGCATAAACATCAGTGTAAGCCCCCCGTTTTGACCGCTTGTCGTACTGTTCAATCGGAGCAAAACCATCGGAAACCATTTGAGTATGCGTCTGGGTCAAATTTGGGTTAAAGTCACGGGCAATACCAAAATCAATTAACACTGCCTCCAATTTACCAGAACGCAACATAATATTTTGGGGCTTCACATCTCGGTGCAACAAGCCGTTATTATGAACAACCGTTAGCGCCTCACCAATCTGTTGAATGTAGCGTAAGGCTTCAACTTCCTGTAAAGCGCCCTTGTTCTCAATTCGACTGGCTAAATCTTCTCCGTCAATGTATTCCATCACCATGCACCATAGTTCCCCCTCTTGGATAACCTCGTAAATCTTGACAATATGGGGATGAGAGCATTTAGCTAACCTTAGCGCTTCGTTCAGAAAATCTTGCTGAAATTTGGCAAAGTCGGCGCGGCGTTGCACATTGTCATTTAGGGTTTTGATGACAATCATTTGCCCGTTATTATCCCAGGCGCGATAGGTTACACCAAAGCCACCTTCACCTAGTTTTTGCTCAATCGTGTATTTACCACCTTGTAACCTCTGTCTTGATACCCAAGCCATAGCTATTGAATGTGAGTGAGGAGACACTTGCCTTGATTTTGGCACAGCTTCGAGTTGGTGGATAGAGATTTATTGGAGATTGGGTAGAGTGTAAGTGTTATCTAACGCCATTGCTAGCCTTTTGGGTTACTCGCTGCAAAAACTGCTGGAAAAGCTGACGATCAGCTTCACTCAATCCAGAAAACGCCAAAAATTCAATTTGGCTGATTACCGAAACTCCTATCCAATCTGCATCTTGCAGTAATTGAATCAGTTGAGAATTGCCTTGCAGCAGAGCCACAATCGCATTTGTATCCAACAAGTAGCGATTACCATTCATCCCGTAGCGCCCTCTGCATCGCTACCTCATCTCCCTGCCACGTTAACCGTC